>JBBQPX010000365.1:0-3586 GCA_038216775.1 Chitinophagales bacterium | reverse complement strand
CCTTCAACCCACAGTTCACAATCAAATACATATAAACATGAAAATTCTTTGTCAGATTTTGAATAGTATGCTTTTTTAACTTCAAAAAGTGCAGCTTTTTGAAGTGGAGGTGGCATTAGCAACTCCTGCGTAGTTGTTTCATGATGCTTAAACTGTGCAAACCACATGGCCACTTTTATATCATCTGTAACATCAAGTCCACCCGAGTGCCCTCCGTAATGCTGCATCAGCGCATCAATTGGAAAATTTAGCGAAGCGTCATTTTCTTTTGGGCTGTTAATATTTATCTTCAATATCTCCTCCTTTACAATCCGCTGTCCTGCAAGTTTCCAGGAGTAATAGAGATCGTCAAACAATCCCCCATCCCGAAAAAAAGACGGTATCATCAACCCGTCATAATCTCTGGTTTGTCCGCGGTAAAGCCGCTTAAATCCTGGCTGCACCGGTGGCAAATCTGCCAGTTTCTTTTTAAGATCAGCAAGATTTTTTACATCAATGAAAGTGAAGGCCATAAAATTTCAATTTTTATTTTATGTTTTGCAGTAGTAATAAATATACAAAATTTAAAATCGGCGAAATAAACATTACAAGCAACACAAACGGCAGTAAAAGAAATACCTCTTTCCTCATGCTATCAATTCATTAAACTAACTTGCCTAAAATTCGCATATGAAATTGTACAAACTTTTAGCCTTTTTTTGCTTGTTGCAATCGGCAAATCTTCATGCACAGGTAACATCTAATGCAGGCGACTCTGCATCATCCGATGGGAAAAATTTTACCGAAGTTGAAATGGAAGCGAACTTTATAGGAGGTGAAGGGGGTTGGAGAAACTTTCTGATAAAAAATCTTAATCCAAATGTACCAGTAGATAATGATGCCCCTGCCGGAAAATACACTGTAGTTGTTAAGTTTGTAGTTAGTGCAGATGGAAGCCTTTCGAACATAGCTGCCGAAACAAATATGGGTTATGGCATGGAAAAAGAAGTTATACGGCTAGTGCAAAAATCGGGCAAATGGGCGCCTGCAGTAAAGGATGGTAAACCAATTAATGCATACAGAAGGCAGCCGGTAACATTTCTGGTAGAAGGTGATTTTGATATAAAAACTGATGTACCATACACATTGTTTGCCAACACCGATAATGTAATCAGCCTTCAAATAAGGAAAGTGAAAGTTAGCACCCTAAACCTCACCATATCGCAAGGGACAATTACTGCAATTGATGGTGATAAGTTTTTAGTGAAGCTGAACAAACCGGGCCGTGCAATAATTACAGTTTATGAAACTAAAAAAGACAAAATGCTTGGCGCTATGAGTTTTGCAGTTTTGCCTAAACAATAGAAAATAAAGCCTGCCGAAGCAACAAAATAAAAATGCGGAAAAGCATAAAGCTATTCCGCATTTTACTGAAAATATTTATTTGTTCCTGTGTACTTTAAATCTTGAACAAACTTTCATCTACCGCTAAATTGGTAGTTATTTTATCGTAATAAATCGTTCCCTGCATGGTAGTTACTGTATATGGAAACCAGTATCCGTCTGCATTTTGTTTATAATCGCCATAACTTGTTTCCATTTCCATTTCTTTCCCATTTACGCTTTGCTTTGCCACCATTTTTACCAACCTGTTCGTTTTTGTATCAATAAAATAATTGCTCGCAACCCCGTTTTTAAATGTAATCTTCAATTTATAAGCATCTGCCCCATCTACTTTTTCAGTACCCACATAATCAACTTGCGAACCTTTTTCTTTGTAGTTCACCAAGGCCCCTTGCAGGTCTAATTGATTATAGGCTGATTTATACTGCGCCTCTTCCATATCTGCTGGATCTGTCATTTGCCTGATGGGCCAAAATGATGATCCCTTTGTTGCATTAACTATCTGATAGTTGGATGTGCCCATTACTTCAATATCCAAACGTGAACCTACCATATGCGATTTTGTGCTTGTAATGGTTAAGTCAGCACCTTGCACATTCATACTTCCTTCCATTTTAACTGTTTTTAAAGAAATCAATTTGTCTTTACCGCCATATGCATCCATATATTTGGTCACAATATCATCTACACTTTGCGCATTTGCAGATTGTGTAACCAGCATCACTGATAAGCAGAAACCGAGAACAACTAATTTTTTCATTTTTATTTTTTTAGGAGCGAAAGGTAATATAATATATTGGAGTTGACATTTTACTGCATCTCAATTTTATTAATAGCTGGTTAATACCTAAGATCGATTTTCTTACAAAATAAAAGTAGAGGCAAATACTACCAAAAGTTCAATTTGCCCCGGCTAGTACTATTTGCATAAAAATATTAACTTGCAGTATAATCGTGTGCCCAGTTATTTTCTTATGAACCAATGGCTTGTATGCAAAAATATATTCTTCTCTTTTTTATTCTCCTTACATCAACAAAAAGCATTTGTCAAAAAACTGTTTTTATTGAAAAGTATGATTTGCCAGCCGAAGTAAAAAAGCCGGGACAGCTTATTATACAAATGCCTTTTGGTTATTCTAACATCATAAATATTTATGGTGATACTGCAGGCTTAAAAACTGCCGGCGATATTTTTATTGATGTTGCCTGTACAGATTATCCTATCAACGCATCATTACAGGTACTTAATAAAAGCAGGGTTGCCTCTTTTTTAAAACGTTTTTCGTTTATTGAAGCTGATCAAATAGCACAGGTAAATTTCTTTCAACAAACTGATGGTGCTCAAAGAGAAAAAGCAATGACGATGTTTCATGGATTAATTATAAAATTCAGACCTAAGCAGTCGCCTGAAAATTCAAAAAAAGAGGTTGTAAAACTGGAGGAAATAGTAAAAACAGGCGCACCTGTTCCGGCAGTAAAACCAATAACAGTAAACACTAAAAGTGAAACGCCGCTAACCGAACAGGAACGAATACTATCGCAAAGGCCCCGCAAATTTCAAAATGGAATCTGGTATGTACAAGGCGGAAGAGGCGGCATTCTATCAACAGACAATGCAGTGCCGAAAAAATCCCCGCTAGACTCATTTATTGTTCGGGAACCAAAAGATGCTCTGGATGAAGGTTTAATAGATAAATCAGAATACAAAGAATTTAAGCGTTCAACTAAAATCCGGATTTATTACCCCCGTTGGTTTAAGCTGGATTCAGTGCTACCACAGAAGCCTACAACGATTGTTGAAAAGCCGATGTACATCACTAAAACCAACAAGATACCCGATAGCTCTATATTAAAAATCCTGGATAGAACGCAGTGGGAAAATACCACCATTGTGGGTGATGCTACCGGAAGCATGTTCACTTATACTGCACAACTTTTGCTGTGGGTGAAAACAAATCCTATAGGCAACTTATCAAAAAACTTTGTGTTTTTTAACGATGGTGATAATATGCCCGATAAGGATAAAAAATTGGGCAGTACCGGCGGCATCTATTTTAAAACCTGCAACAACTATGCAGAAGTTGAAAGCCTGCTTAAATCAACTATGTTAAAAGGTAATGGTGGCGATTATCCAGAGAATAATATTGAGGCTTTGTTAAAGGCAGAAAAAGCTTTTCCAGCAGCTAAATTTCAAGTTATGATT
>JBBQPX010000364.1:0-3587 GCA_038216775.1 Chitinophagales bacterium | reverse complement strand
AAAAAAAGAAGCCCGGATAAAAATCCAGGCCGTTTTAATCCAATATCCTATGAAAAACCAAACATAAGACGCCGATATTGTGCATTTTGTTGCAAAAGAAATGTTAACAGTTTTTACTAACTTTAAATTACTTAACGATAACATTATGAAGACAATACAGCAATGGCTTAACGAATACGGGGAAAGCCATCAAGACCATACTAACAAAACCATTCACTGGATTTGTGTACCACTTATATTTTTCTCAATTGTAGGTTTACTATACAGCATTAAATTGCCGTTTGCAGTTGCGGGAGTAACTATAAATGTTGCCATGATAGTGCTTGCTCTAGTAACAATTTATTATATCAGCCTGTCTAAAACACTGTGGGTTGGCTTATTCTTATTTGCTGTTTTATGTTTGTGGATTTGCAACCTTATTGAGCAGGCTAATTTTATGCAACCTTGGCTTTTCTATATTATTATTTTCGTTTTGGCTTGGATAGGTCAATTTTATGGTCACAAGGTAGAAGGTAAAAAACCATCTTTTTTAAAAGATATCCAGTTTTTAATGATTGGCCCGGCGTGGTTGATGAGTTTTATTTATAAGAGGCTGGGAATATCTATATAAACTCAAAAGTTAAAAATCAAAAATCAAAAAAAGAGCTCTAATGATTGAGCTCTTTTCATTTTTACTTTTGAATTTTGATTTTTGCCTTGTTCTCCTATATTCCAAACAATCCCTTATTCAATAACTGTAATGTTATTTCTTTATCGGCCCTGCTTATTAACAACGAAACGTTGTGTTTGCTGCCACCGTAACTCACCATACGCACAGGTATTGGTTCCAACGCATCAAATATTTTTTTCATCACATCTTTAGTTTCGGCAATTTCGTTACCAACAATAGATACAATAGTCTGATTGGTATCAATTTCAACCGTACCAAAGGCTTCCAGTTCTTTCAAAATTTCAGGTAAATGCACATCATCATCCACAGTAACTGACACGGCGACCTCTGATGTTGTAATCATATCAATAGATGTACGATGCTTTTCAAAAACTTCAAATACCTTACGCAAAAAACCGTAAGCAAGTAACATGCGGCTGCTTTTAATTTTTATAGCAGTGATGCCATCTTTGGCTGCAACAGCTTTTACGCCTACACTTCCGGCTTTTTCTGCAATCAGTGTTCCATGTCCTTCAGGCTGCATGGTATTCAACAGGCGAACGGGAACATTGAAAAACTGTGCTGGCCAGATACTTGCAGGATGCAAAATTTTTGCACCGAAGTAAGCAAGCTCTGCAGCTTCTTCAAAACTTAGTTGCTCAATGGCTTTTGTATTTTCAACAATACGTGGGTCGTTGTTGTGCATTCCATCAATATCAGTCCATATTTCGCAAACACTGGCGTTAATGGCCGCTGCTATAAGTGAAGCCGAATAGTCGCTTCCTCCCCTTTTTAAATTATCAACTTCGCCTTTTGAGTTGCGGCTGATATAACCCTGCGTGATAAAAATCGTTTTTTCTTTATTACGGTTTAAAATATGCACCAGCTTTACTTTAATAGCTCCTACCTGTGGTTCATCGTGACTGTCGATAGTCATAAAATCAAGTGCCGGTATCAATGCATGGTCTATCTTTTTTTCTTCCAGATAAATACTGAAAAGTTTGGTGCTCAACAATTCGCCCTGTGCCAGAATATCTTTATTTAATGCCTGACTAAAAGATATTTTCAAAATGATATTCAGAAATTCAAAATGTTCTTGCAGAATATCGTTGGCCTTTTGCCTGGTTTCAGTTTCTGTCAGTAATTCCTGTACGAAGGCTTTATAATGTTCATATAAATTATCAATCTGGTCTTTAGCGGCTGCCCTTTCACCAGTTGAAAGTGATGTACTGATTTCGACAAGCGCATTGGTAGTTCCGCTTAAAGCAGACAGCACAACAATTTTACTATCCTCATCTTTAGTTATTAATTTTGCAACTTCTTGCATACGCTGCGGCTTACCTACGCTGGTGCCGCCAAACTTCATTACTTTCATTTCTGCTATTAAATTTTACACCTGCTTACCGGCAGGCAGGTTGCAAAGATAGTTCCTAAAAGATAACTTCGAACTTGTGGCCCAACCCTTTCAAATCTTCTACCACAGCATCAAGCAAAGGAATTCCATTTTTCATTCTCTCTACTTCCATTTCTCTTTCTGGGTCGCCGGGAATAATTACTTTTTCGTAACCGGATATCGTTTCTGCAGATCGAAAACGCTGAATCCAATTATCCATATGCTCTTTAAATTCATCAGCTTTTCTAAAAGCATCAATGCGCATGGCACCAAAAAAATGTCCGATACCTTCACCGGGCATATTTTCGGGCATAGGAATATAAGCCGGAAACGGCGGCACCCATGGGCCATAATTTGCACCACTTAGTATTCCCGAAAAAATATCAACAATGGCACCCAAGGCATAACCTTTGTGGCTGCCGTGTTCCTTATCTCCGCCCAGCGGTAAAAGCAAACCGCCGTTTTTTACTGCGGCTGCATTTGTGGAGTCGTTACCTTCTTTATCCAGCACCCATCCTGTTGGTGCTTCTTCGTTTTTTCTTTGCAGGATTTCCAGTTTGCCGTTTGCAGCAGTTGTTGTGGCAAAGTCGGCAACAAAAGCTGGCTCTTTTCCCGCAGGTATTGCAACAGCAATTGGGTTTGTTCCTAACATTCTTTCCTTAGAAAAAGTTGGCGCTACCAATGCTGAAGCGTTAGTCATAGCAATACCAATCATATCATTATCCAAAGCCATCATGGCGTGCTTTCCGGCTATGCCGAAATGATTACTGTTTTTTACGCTTACCCAACCTGTGCCAACGTTTTTTGCTTTGTCAATAGCAACCTGCATGGCATAAGGTGCAACCACCAAACCTAATCCTCTATCACCATCAACAACAGCAGTAGAAGGCGTTTCATGCACTATTTTAAGTTGAGGTTTTGCATTTACCCTTTCAGCTTCCCAAAGACGAATGTATCCGCTTAATCTTGCTACACCGTGGCTATCAACGCCACGCAAATCAGCGGAAAGCAATGATGCAGTTGCTATTTCCGCATCTGCATCGCTACAGCCAATTTTAAGAAATATATTTTTTGAAAAGTTGTAAAGCTGTTTGTAACTAAAGGTTGTGCTCATGTTACAAAAATAAGTTTTCTTTTTTACCTCATTATAATCTCCCAATTCTGTTCTCCCACATGAGACACATCTTCGATGTTAAAAATTAGAACACGAGTAGAACGCCTGCCTGTCGGCAGACAAGGATTTAACGGATGAACACAGATTCTTTTCTGCTTCGCAGAAACATTAAAAAAGCCGTTCAAAAAATGAACGGCTTTACTCAACCTAAATAAACAGCAATAAGTGACTGAAACTTATCGTGCTAAAAACATTTATTAATTATCTGCCTGTCTGGCTGCTTTAAATTTTTCCAATTGTTCCGGAGTCAGGATAACCTGTATTTTCTGCGCCTGCGCTTTTTTCAACTCACGCAGTTGTTTTTTCTTGTCCTGGTCTGATAATTGATCATTATTTTGAATGGCGGCTTTTGCTGCTTTACCGGATTTCAT
>JBBQPX010000363.1:0-3589 GCA_038216775.1 Chitinophagales bacterium | reverse complement strand
GAGCACAAATCAAATAGTTTGCTTAATGAATGTATTTTAGGAACTCTTTCTCCATTTTCTTCGATTAACGCCTTTAATGATTTTTCAATGACCTGCTGTGAGTGGAATGCAACATGTCCGGTGAGTCTGTCATTTTGAATAATCAGAGTGATACTCTCAATATCTAAATTAGCAGCTTCAAGCCATTGTTTGGTAATTTCTCTCATGGTCGTTTCAAATCAGACTAATTCCTTTTTGCATTATTTCCTTTGAAAAAGAACTTCCTAATGCTATGAATTTGTGGTGAACGGGTAGGGTATGAACGATAATATCCGAAGCATATTTTTTTCTGAATTTGCTAAGCGCTTGATAAACTCTTTTTTTTACCTGAAAGTTCTCCTCGAAATTTTGAGGTATAACATCTTCCTTTGTAACAACATATAGATCAATGTCACTATCGGCATTTGGTGTGCCATAAGCAAAACTGCCAAACAATATTACCTTTTCAGGATCAATCGGATGTAAGAATTCTACAATCTCATTTTTTATTGATTCAGCCAACATAACATTCAAATTTGAAGTTGAAAGATACTGTTTTTTGTCAGATTATTTGTTCTATTGTTTTTGATGCCATTAAGTAAGAACCGTAATTGCGAATGTAGCGAAGCGGATATGTGGCAATCGCTACACCTTCCTTTTGCGGTTGCACAATATCCAAACCGTAAAGTGTATGCTGTGCTTTTATGGCTGCAACGAGGTTGCTTCCCACAAAGCAGTGGAGGCCGGTGATCAGGATGTTTATGAAGTATATTTTGGGATACGATGACTCTATCGGCACTCATTACACTGATATCAATAGTGGCCCCTGGCGGTTTCAATTTCCAGGATGTTTTTTCAATATTTACACTTTAAACAAGGCGGTCTGTTCGTGTAATTCTTCGGGACCAGGAACCCGATAGTTGGTGTTTCAAGGCCTCAGGCTTGCCTATTCCCGTGTATGGGTGCATGATAATGTCATCTATTAATGCCGAAATTTTCTCCTGTACCGCCTTATTGTCACTCTTTTTCCAGTAGCGAATATCCTCAAGTGCTCTTAAAGAATAAATTATTTCCATAAGTCTTTAGTCGCTATTTTAACACCCTTCCCCTGTTTGATTTCTTCTTTGGCTGAAAGGACTCGCTCAACAAATTCAGGATTGTATGGTTTTTCTTCTTCAATTACAAACTTAATTCTAAAGGCTTTAAATATCGTTTTTATCGCTTTTATTTGTTCCCTATCTTTAGGATACACTTTGAAATTTATTGCTTCCATTTTTCTTTATTTTTTACGAAGATAACAAATTCAGTTCCAATACTTTTCTATGTCGTGGCAAAAACCTTTATTTTATGCTTTCCCTGCCAAATGGATGATGCAATCAAGCGGGGGCAATTGTTCCAAATCATTTGAACCTTAGTGGGGGTGTGACTTAACTGCAGGGGACAACCGAATACATTCCTTTTGGGGCGAAACAATATCCAAAGCAGAATAGCGTGTGTTCCTCTTTTAAAACCGCGACTAAGTTACTTCCAAGCCGTGGATGCCGGTGATCACGATGTTTAGATCGCATCATTATCTTCCCACTTTTTGGCAAGGTAAAAGAACAGTTGCAGCGCAATAAAGCCCAACAAGGCTAATCAAATAACGACACCGACACTAATTAAAACGATCTTCATCATATCTTGAATTTTTGAGGTTTCCTCAACCACTAGAGAATTAATTGTGGCGCATTTTCACCAGCCACTTACTTTAGCTTGAACTATCACTAGCCAACTGCTTTAGCTGGTGGATAAAAATGATTGATAGGAAAGAGGCTTTAGCCGAATATGAATAGTTGGGCTAAAGCCCGGTTAAATTTTAGCTTATGCCACTAGTGGTAATTGAGGTCGGTTATTATTAGCTGTACCCCAAAGGGAAAAGGTTTCGGACGCGAAGTGGACCTGTAATTTGAGCATTCCCCGATTCGAAGTGTTAACCATTCGTATTCTGTTTGCCAAACTCCCTTCTCTTTTGGAGAAAGGCTGCCTGCCCGCAGCAGCTACCGTGTACCCACAAATCTATTACTTTTGGTACCATTGATATGAATAGGAATAAATATTTTTTTAACCTTATCTTTCCATAAAAACCATAGTAGAACGGCAACCACCCTCCGGGTTGAACCTTATTTTGTATCAAAATAACGAATATTAATAAGGTTTAGGTCTGGTCGTGGCATTTTTTCTACTAAGGTTTCCCAATAAAATAAGGTTTTATCAATCGCCTTAGGATCGAAAAAGATGTGTACACACGGTAGCTGCATCGGGCAGGCTTTAAACCAGTTTTACCTGTTGTCCGACTTTTGGCGGATTAGCGTTCTGTTTTTTTTGGTTTAACACGGCATTTCCGAACGAACCGATACCACCGGTAATAAGAAAGGTTTTGTTGTTAAATTGGATATACCTTGACTTGCAACAAAAAATTAATTGGAGTTCTTTTGAAATTAAAATAGATCAGAATGTGTTCCTGTACGAACTAATTCAATAATTTTTAATTGTTTGTTTTGTCGCCAGATAAGTAGCCAATCTGCTTGAATGTGGCACTCCCAATATCCTTTATAATTTCCGGAAAGTAAATGTGGTTTATAATTGCGGGGCAACTTACCTGAATGTTGCAAAATCTCTAATGCTCCGACTAAATCATCAAGATCAAGGTTTCGCTTTAAACATTTATTAAAGTCCTTCTCAAACTTGTTTGTTGTATTGATTTTATACACCTGCCCTTTTCTTCAAAGTTGACATCATTTCTTTTACCGATCCGTAAGCGTTTACTTTGCCATTTTCGACATCTTTAATTGCCAGTAAGGTTTCGTCATTTGGAACCTTCTCTTCAACCACCTTGGCATAACGGGTTGCTCTTAAAAACTCAAGCATCTTTTTTGCTTCGGTCGAACGGGTATCTAATATCACTGTTGCCATGACTAATTAATTAAATTGTAATACACAAATATATAGATTTATAGTGAAATTAAATAGAAGGGATAAATTTTGGAACGCAGATGACGCAGATTAAGCCGATCTTGATAAATAAAATTTAAGATCAGCGTTCATCCCCGCCTGCGTCGGCTACCGTGTACCCACAAATCTATTACTTTTGGTACCATTGATATGAATAGGAATAATTATTTTTTTAACCTTATCTTTCCATAAAAACCATAGTAGAACGGCAACCACCCTCCGGGTTGAACCTTATTTTGTATCAAAATAACTAATATTAATAAGGTTTAGGTCTGGTCATTGCATGTTTTTTTACTAAGGTTTCCCAATAAAATAAGGTTTTATCAATCGCCATAGGATCGAAAAAGATGTGTACACACGGTAGTCGCAGCAGGCGGGGGGATGAGGCTATGAGATTGCTTCGCTCCATTTCATTCCGCTCGCAATGACGAAAGCGTTTTCCGCATCCCTTCCTCTGCGCTTACCGGCATGTGTTTAATCCCCAAAGCCTTCTTTAGCTTGAACTATCACTTGCCACCAGCTTTAGCTGGTGGATAAAAATGAATAAAACAATTGGCTTTAGCCGAATATGAATAGTTGA
>JBBQPX010000362.1:0-3589 GCA_038216775.1 Chitinophagales bacterium | reverse complement strand
ACTGCAATATTTTTATTTATGGTAAGATTGAGTTGCGCTGCTTTTTTAATGTTGCGCTTTATGTTGTCTCTGTATGCACTGTAGAGGTTTTCATAATCGCTGTTCAGGTTTAAAGTGTAGTTTATTCTTTTATGTAATTTAAAATCTTTCAGCTCAAAAAAATTGCCCTGGTTAAAATACACATCCCAATATTTAAATTTTAATGGAATGGCTTTTAAAAAAGTATTGAGAATTTCAGCATTTATCTGTTTGCCGAATAAACCCAAACTTGCCGTGAATGCTGGTTGAAATAAATAACTGATGCCGTACTTTTTATTCCAGGTGAGCGGCATTACGGCCTCATAATCGTTCAGCACCAATGCTTCCCAATTTTTAGCCATGCAATCCAGGTAAAAGCTGTATGCATAAATTAAGCCGTTGTCAGCTTTATCAATACAAGCATCCCATTTTACTTTATCTATCTGCTGGTATGTAAGGTGTTTGACTCCCACAATTAAAGAGGTATCTGCGGAATTAGTTTTTTAATTTTGAAATTTTCCAAGTCTATGCTGAAAGTCAATTTTCTTAAAAATTTATTTTGTTCCGGATCAGATTTTAAAGTGTTTTTAAACACAGGACTATAAATCAGCGGAGCATAAATATTTACTACATTTTTAAACAGCGACAGTTGCAAACCTCCAATGTATAAAAGACGGTCGGTCTGTGCATTTTTTTGCCATGCTTCTGCGTAAGTGCCTACATCTAAAAACAAACGAATGGGTAATTTAATCGGAAAAATTGCTTTTGGTAAAGTAGTGTTTAGGTTAATGGCAGCTATCCAGTTTTCAGATTGGCCATACAAGAAGGAGTACTGATCGAGTCTAAGTTTTAAACCTCCGGTATTATTAATTTGTATTTGCTGGCCACCAAGCCCATTATTTGCAATGGGTAATTTCGGATTAGCTGCCGATGCAGATCTTCCAACAAAATAATTTGAATAAGCATAATCATCTTCGCCTTTGCCGCCGAGTAATTTTGGTTGATATAAATAACTGGAATAATTTTTACTGCCCAAGTAGCCGAATTTTGCCGCAAATATTCTTACTGATGCACCGCCGCCTTTTGCATAATTGAAAAAATAGTTGCCCGTTACATTAATCCGGTAAAAACCTTCGCCTTGCTGCAATTGAAGTTGATAACTGTAAGGATATAATACCCGGTAATTATCCATGGAAAAAGTAAGCTGATTAAGATAACGATTTGTTTTGGTAAAAGTAGTTGGATAAACAGCCATACTATCGCTACCTGCTATGTATTTATAATCATTAAAACTTTTTTCTCCTATAATGTACGTGCGTAAATCAAGCGAGCTTACTTTACTGCTTCTGGCATTGTGTTTAAAGTAGAATTTTAATGAAGGCGAAACCTTGTAGTAACTCTCAAAAACTTTTACAAGGTTGGTATCAAATGATTGTTTGCTTGAGAAGTTAGCCCAGTTTACACTTGGTTCAATTCTTTGAAAAATCTTTTCGGGATACAAATTATAACTCAACCTGCCAATGCTGTTTATTTGTTTGCTGTTAAAAGCATAAAGAGGCGCTACAATAAATTGAAACTTGCTGGCAGGTAAGCTGTAATTGTGTATAACCAAACCCAACATAAGCTTATCGTACATATTGTAACCAACGCCTGGCAGAACAGAAATATAATTATGCTTATCAGCATCTTTTAAACTAAAAAATGTTGTAGAGCGAATATCTTTTTTTAAAGCTGGCGATTTTAAATTTCCTTTTTTATTTAACAGGGCAAAAGTTGCATCAAGGTTTTTTCCGCTTACATCTTCCATTACCTTTTTAAAATCTTCGGGATATGGATGCTTAAATTTCCAGCGGCTATAATATGCTCTCATGCAACTATCAAACACCGGTTTGCCCAATTCATTCTCCAGCAGCTTCATCCAGTCGCCAGTTTTTGTGTAGGCAATAGCATTGTAATTTAAGTTGCTAAACTTTTCGCTGGTAGTTTCAATGGGCTGATCCTGATTAACTGCAACAAGTGTTTTTAATAAAGTCTGTTGAATATCATCGGGTAATCTTTTGTTGATAAAATCAGATTTTGAATTAATAATATCAAGATTGCTATTTCCGTATTGTTGCACGGAATAACGATTGTCATAATAGGTATTCATGCCTTCATCCATCCAGGGATGTACACGCTCGTTTGTAGCAAGAATGCCTTGAAACCAGTTGTGCCCTACCTCATGATTGATAACAAAGTCCAGCATTTTTGCTGAACCACCATCATCTAAAAGAGTAATTGTAGGATATTCCATACCGCCGCCATTTCCACCATCAACAACGCTTACTACATTGTATGGATACTCACCGAGCCATTTACTTTTGGTAAGTATTGCTCTCTTTATCATAGCAATGGAGTTTTGCCAATTGTCTGCATTTGTGCTGTAATAAAATGCACTTGCTGTAATTATTTTTCCTGACGGAAGTTTTAATGTATCTGATTTTACGGTGAATGTTTTATCTGCAAACCAGGCAAAATCTGTTACATTATTTTGTTTGTACACTAATGTTTTTGTTGTTTTAGAAGATGGTGCTTCATCTGTTACTTCAACCTTTTTCCTTTGTCCGTTAGGGATAACTTTCTTTGGCTTTGGTTGCTTAATAAAAGGTTTCCTGTTTATCAGCCATTGCTTTTCAGTATCGTTTTGTAAATCGCCGGTGGCGGCTACAACGTAATTGTCGGGTAAGGTAATTTGCACTTCATAATTGCCAAACTCTGCATAAAACTCACCTTGGTCTAAATAGGGGATAGGGTGCCAGCCTTTTTTATCGTACACCGCAGGCTTCGGATACCATTGCGTAATCTGATATGCCTGCTCCATATGTCCACCTCTCGAAAAATTGTAAGGCAACTTTACATGGAACGGTGTTTGTATTTTAGTATTTGATTTTGGTGCAAGTGGCGTTGGTAAAATAAGTTTAATTATTTCCTGATGCTGTGGATGGTCTTCAGTTTTAGCAACTTCTCCATTTACTTTAAAATCTAACCGGTTTATGTATCCACGTTTATCAGCATCGCTGAAATAGAATTTAGTACTGCCGTTTTCTAAAGTCTGATCAGTAAATGCCGTCTTATCATTTTTATAAGCGTTTTGCCAAAGATGTATCCAGATGAAATATAGTGTATCGGGAGAATTGTTGTAGTAATCCATCTTAACAAAACCATCCAGCGTGTTATCAACATCATTTAAAGTAACATCAATTTTATAATTAACCTGCTGCTGCCAATATTGAGGAAGTTGGCAATAAGCAACAGGCAATAAGCAGTAAGCAAAAATGAAAAGCAGTATTTTTTTCAAAACAAAATAGTTTTATCAAAAATAAACAATCAAGACAATCATTCCTAATTGCCAATTCCTTATTCTTTTACTTTCCTTTACCCGACATGATGATACGGATAGTGTGCAGCATGATTTTAAAATCGAGCGCCAGCGAAACATTTTCAACATACATTAAATCGTAAGGCATGCGCTCAATCATTTCTTCAACGGTTTCTGCGTAGCCAAACTTAACCATGCCCCAACTGCTAAGCC
>JBBQPX010000361.1:0-3602 GCA_038216775.1 Chitinophagales bacterium | reverse complement strand
AATGATTGGATTGCACTTGCCACAAATAATAATGGTGTTTACATTATAGATTTGAAAGGCAATATTGTACAGCATTTTACGCATTCGGAGGGCTTGCAGAATAATAATGTGCTAAGCATATTTTCTGATAACCATCAAAATTTATGGCTCGGGTTAAATAATGGTATCGATTTAATTGCCTACAACAGCTCCATAAAGCAAATTAAACCAATGCTTAACGAAGGTTCAGGCTATACGGCTATTATCTTCAATAAAAAACTTTACCTCGGTACCTCCTATTGTTTGTACAGCGTGCCACTGCAGCCTGTAAAAGATTTGAGTTTCAATAAAGGCGATTTTACACCGGTACTTAATACCAAAGGACAAACCTGGGGATTGGCAAGCATTAATAACGAATTGCTGATGGGCCATCATGAAGGTGCGTTTTTAGTGAAAAATAATGTGGCAAAGAGTATTTCGGCTAATAAAGGTTTTTGGAATTTTATGCCGAGCACAAACACTTTTCCAACGGCAAGTATAATATCCGGAGGTTATAGTGGCTTAAATATTTTTGATTATACCAACGGCACGTTTACATTCTCCAAAGCAATTCCTGGGTTTAATGAATCTAGCCGGTTTATAGCTATTGACAGATACAATAACATCTGGGTATCGCAGCCCTATCACGGTATTTTTAAAATTGTAAAAGCCGTTGATGGTAGTTATAAAACTTTTAAATACGATGATAAAAAAGGCCTGCCATCACTGCTGAATAATCATATTTACAAGGTTAAAGGTGAGCTGCTGGCAGCTACCGAAAAAGGTATTTATGTGTATGATAATGATAAAGATATTTTTGAACCATCGGACTATTATAAAAATATTTTAGGCAATCAAAGTATTCGCTATTTAAAAGATGATGCTAATGGTAATATTTGGTTTATACATGAAAAATCGTTGGGCGTAATTGATTTTTCTAAAAAAGATCCTACACTAATTTACCTGCCGGAGTTAAATAATAAAATGCTTAGCGGGTTTGAGTTTATTTATCCTGTTGATGAAAATAATATTTTTATTGGTGGAGAAAAAGGGTTTTATCATATTAATTATCAAAAGTACAAGCAAACATTACCCAAGCTTGATGTGCAGATAAGGCTTGTACGCATTACAGATAAAACCGACAGTATTTTGTATGGTGGTTATACCGCGGCCGATAAAATGCAGTACAACAATATTCCCGCTGTAAAGCATACCTGGCGTACAATTGGCTTTGAGTATGCTTCTGCAATTTTTGGTTACCAAACCAACCTGCAGTATAGTTACCGGCTAAAAGGTTACGATAATAATTGGAGCGAATGGACGGATAAAACTGAAAAAGAATATACCAATCTGCCGCCGGGCAAATTTACATTTGAAGTAAAAGTGAGAAATAATCTTGGTAACGAGTCCGCAGCTGTTGCCTATACATTTCGTATGCTGCCGCCATGGTACAAAACAACCTGGGCAAGGGTTTTATATGTATTTATTTTACTGGCCGGCGTTTATTTAATATACAGGTGGCAAAAGAAAAAATTTAAACTGCAGCAACAAAAGTATGAGGAGGAACAACAGAAACTACGTTACATACACGAACTGGAATTGGCTAAAACTGAAAGCAAGCTGGTGGCATTGCGTAATGAAAAACTTGAAGCAGATATTAATTTCAAAAATTCAGAGCTTGCATCTTCTGCCATGCACCTTGTTAAAAAAGGCGAGCTGGTTTCAAAAATAAAATCGGAGATAAATCATGTTATTAAAGGCATACCCAACCAGGAAGCCGTGGCAGATTTAAAGAAGATGATAAAGACCATAACTGAAGATGATAATATGGATAAAGAGTGGGAAAACTTTACGCACCACTTTGATAAGGTACACAGCGATTTTATTGTTGATCTTAAAGAAAAGCATGCTGATGTGTCTAACAATGATGTAAAGCTTTGTGCTTACCTGCGTATGAATTTATCAACCAAAGAAATTGCGCAGCTCATGAATATTTCTACCCGCGGTGTAGAAATAAGCCGATATCGTTTAAGAAAAAAATTAGGGCTGGCTACCGAAACAAACCTGTTCGATTATTTAATCAGCTTACAATCCGACACGGATAAAAAGGATATTAAAAATTAAACAGTTTGTGTTGCCTTTTTCTCAAAAAATAATTCATCAAGCTCGTAAATTTTAATTTTACTGCTGTCTTGTTTTTTGTAAATAGTAATCATAGCCTTGGCCAACTGCTCACCCGTTATACTCCGGTATTTTTTTAAAAAGGGTAAAATATTACCCAGCATATCTATTATTTTTACGCCTACACGCTCCCCTGCCCTTTTATTTTTGCGTTCGCCTTGCAAAATGCTCGGTTGTAAAATTCTTATGCGTGAGAAAGGTAGTTTCTTAACTGCCTGTTCAAGCTCTCCTTTTATTTTAGTATAAAAAAACATAGACTTTGCATTGGCAGATGCAGAAGACACCAGCACGTAATCATTTACGCCATTATCTGCTGCATGTTTTGCAAATGCGTACTGGTACGTAAAATCAACCATATGTTGGTTTTCGCGGCTGCCAGCCTGTTTTATGGTTGTGCCAAGGCAAGAAAAAAGTACATCTCCGCTAATGTTTTCTTTTATGTTTTCAATGGCATTAAAGTCGATGATGTTTTCTTGAAGTTTCCTATGTGTAATGCCGGTAGCTGTTCTTACAAAAATTTTTACTGTGGTAAAATCTTCATCATTTAGCAGTTGTTGTAACAGGTTGCTGCCGGTAAGGCCGGTAGCTCCAATTATTATAGCAGTCTTGTTCATAATCATGTGAAATTATTGCGGGGTTAAATTTTGCTCTGTAATATAATTTGATACTGCAAATGATAAGCCAAAGGTGAACTATCACACAAAATATCGCTAATTAGAACTGATAATAAATGTACTACATATATTTTTTTATTTAAACTATAAAATGGTATATCGGTTTATAAAAAATTTATAACTTATTAACTAAGTTGTTTCGCAGTATTGCACTTAAAACATTAAGTTTGTACAAACACCTCCCCTAATGGAATTAAAGTATGTAAAAAACATACAGTTTACACGACTGATAAAATGTGATGGCCAACTGAAGGAATTCAATTTTAGAAAACCTAATGGCCGACAGGAAGGTCCTTTTACTGTAGATGTTATTGATGCAAAAGCAAATCGTATTATTTTTAATATGGAAATAATTGACGGCTCGTGGAAAATTACTACCGAAGAAATGCCTGCATGGGTTACAGAAAATGAAGCCACTTTTAATGAAATGATTGACGAAGAATTTAAGTCAGAATAATAAATAAAAAAGATTTTAAATGTAAAACGCTTTTGTTCTTAAGAACAAAAGCGTTTTACATTCTGGTATAAATGAAATTAAAATTCTGCAGTAACAGTTATAGAAGGTTCTTTAGAAACCTTACCTGCTGCTATTGCTCCACCGTTTACAGCATAGTCCTCCAGCTTAACTTTAAAATCGGTAATTGCTTTTATAGATTTACCGCTTACTTTAATAGTGGCACCGGTTTCAACAGGTTTTGTAATGCCGTGTAAAGTAAGATCGCCGCTAAC
>JBBQPX010000360.1:0-3604 GCA_038216775.1 Chitinophagales bacterium | reverse complement strand
CTGCACGAAGAAAAAATGAGAGTGCAGGAAGCTGCAAACCGGGCATTGGCCGCAAAAAAAGCAAAATTACAGCCTAAAACTATGCCTAAAGTAGTTAAAGCCACCAAACCAAAAACTATAGAAAGCGTTAGCCAGAATATTATTAATGAAGTTATTACTTACCCTAGCAAACGAATTTTTACAAATAAGGATGGTAATGTGATTATTAAGCTTGCCAATATTAAAGAGTCCAATTATAGCGTAAAATTCCTTACTGAAGATGGTAAGCCGTTGTTTGACGTAAATAATTTACCTGATGACTACACAACACTTGAAAAAGTGAACTTTAAACATTCTGGGTGGTTTACTTTTGAAATTTACAAAAACGGTGTTTTATTTGAAGAGAATAAATTTTATATTCCAAAAGATATGAAGAAATAGAAGATGCTTTTCTAGTCAGTCAATTTCGAATTAAATACTTTTTCAAAATTCCTCTTAAGCTTTTCTTTTACTTCTGCATAATTAAGCTCGTAGCCAAGTTCTGTTTTCATTGATGTAACCTGCTTATTTTTTATGCCACACGGAATAATATTATCAAAATAACTAAGATCGGTATTAACATTTACTGCAAAGCCATGCATTGTTATCCATCTGCTGCAACGTACCCCAATAGCACAAATTTTCCTTTCTTTTCCAGCAATATCTTCATCAATCCAAACCCCTGTTTCGCCTTTACTACGGCCACCCTTTATTCCATATTCAGCGATAGTTAAAATAATAACTTCTTCTAAATTACGCAGGTATTTACCAATATCAGTACCAAATTTTTCCAGGTCTAAAATCGGATAACCAACAATTTGCTGTGGGCCATGAAAAGTTATATCTCCTCCCCTGTTTGTGTTGAAATATGAAATATTTTTTTCAACCAGTTCATCATCACTAATAAGCACGTGTTCCGCTTTACCACTTTTGCCCAGCGTATAAACCGGCGGATGTTCGCATAAAAGAAAAAAGTTTTGAGTTTGGAGTATTGAGTTTTGAGTTTCTGGCTCATTTATTAATTGCGCATTGCGAATTGCCGATTTTATTTGCACATTCTCCTGCAAGAGAGTTTCCTGGTAATCCCAGGCAGTTTTATAGTCAATTATTCCGAGGTCTTTAAATATCACTTTCTGCATATCCACTGCAATGTTTTAATTTGCAAAGATAAATGAAAGAAGTTTGGGGTTTTGAGTTTGGTGTTTTCTGTTGTGAGTTAGCTGTAGTTTTGTAAAAAATAATTAAATTATCTGATGAGTAAAGAATTGATAGATATTGAAGATGAACAATCCGAAATTGAAGAGTTATATGAAAAACTGGTTATAACCATTCCCAAAGGCCAGGAGTCGCTGCGTATTGATAAATTTTTAATGACACGTATTGAAGGAGCCACCCGAAATAAAATTCAGCAGGGTATTGATAATGAAATGGTACTGGTTAACGAAAAGCCCGTTAAAAGCAATTATAAAGTAAGACCATTTGATAATATTGTTGTTTTTGATAACCGCTCGCCAGAGAGTTCTGATATACTTCCTGAAAATATTCCGCTTAATATTTTGTACGAAGACGAAACTGTTATGTTGATTAATAAACCAGCAGGCATGGTCGTTCATCCGGGAAGTGGCAATCCAAACGGCACATTGGTGAATGCCGTAGCATATCATTTGCAACAACAAAATCCTGATTTAAACGAAAATGATCTTTCACGTTTTGGCTTAGTTCACCGCATAGATAAAAACACAACAGGCTTGTTGGTTATAGCAAAAACCCAAAAAGCCATGAGCGATTTAGCCAAGCAATTTTTTAACCATACTGTACACCGCAGGTACATTGCTTTAGTTTGGGGTAATGTGGAAAAAGATGAAGGAACAGTAATTGCACATGTGGGCAGGCATCAACGTTTTCGCAAACTTTTTACAGCCTATCCTGATGGTGATTATGGTAAAGATGCCATTACGCATTACAAAGTGTTAGAGAGATTTAATTATGTTACACTGATAGAATGCAGGCTTGAAACAGGACGTACGCACCAGATACGGGTACATATGCAACTTATAGGACACCCACTTTTTAATGATGATTTTTATGGCGGCGACAGAATAGTAAAAGGTACTGTATTTACAAAATACAAACAATTTGTAGATAATTGTTTCGCACTTTGCAAGCGGCAGGCTTTACATGCGAAAGAACTCGGGTTTATTCATCCAACAACTTTACAGCCTGTTCATTTTGAAAGTGAGTTGCCTGAAGACATGCAGGCGGTAGTAAATAAGTGGAAAAATTACATCGGACATAAAGAGGAATAATTATTTCTTTTTAATATAAAACGCCTTTCGTAAAAAGCGCTAGATTTTATAATTATTAATCGACGATGTAATACCAAGTTCAAGTCCACAAAGTTCTGCCAATCCCCGCAAACGACCGATGGCACTGTATCCTGGGTAAGTTGTTTTATTTAAATCATCCAGCATCTTGTGGCCATGATCTGGCCGCATTGGGATGGAAATTTTTCTGCGTTTCATCATCAACACAACCTCTTTTACAACAGCATACATATCTGTATCGCCGCCTAAATGGTCGGCTTCATAAAAATTACATTCAGCATCACGTTTAGTATTTCGTAAATGAAGGAAATGAATATTATCTGAAAAACGTTGAATCATTCTTACCAAATGATTATCCGCACGGGCGCCAAAAGAACCCGTACAAAAACATAAACCATTGGCAACAGACGGAACAGCATTGATAATTGCTAATGCATCTTCTTCAGTACTTACAACCCTTGGCAAACCTAAAACCGGGCAAGGTGGATCATCAGGATGAATAGCCATTTTAACGCCAAGAGCTTCTGCAACAGGGATAATCTGTTTTAAAAAATAAAAAAGGTGTTGCTGCAGTTGTTTTGCATTTATGCCTTTATAGTTTTTTAATGCAGCTAAAATTTGTTCTGCTGTAAAGGCTTCATCACTGCCCGGCAAACCAAGCATGGTATTGTTAAATAGTTTTGCTTTTAGTAAATGTCTTTTATAGCTTGAATTTAAAAGATAGACCCGATGCTATTTTTAGCGCAGGCGACAGGCTTACTGTAAGCTGTATAAAAACTTTAAAAAAACTAAACATTAAAGTGCCTGACGATATTGCTATTGTTGGTTTTTCAAACTCCACTATGGTAGAACTGATGAGCCCAAGCCTCACCTCTGTAAAACAACCAGCTTTTGAAATGGGCCAAACTGTTACAGAACTACTTATTAATCTTATTGAAAGTAAAAGGCAAGTGACCGAATTTCAAAAAATAGTGCTTCAAACAGAAACCCAGATAAGAGATTCATCTGCAAAAAAACCAAAGAAAAGTAAAAGTAGCTCTGTATAAAATCGCAAATAACAATTAATATTTAATTGCTACTTAAAAAACTAACTGCCCCAATCGCTTTATTTGGGGCAGTTTTTTCATTTATGTAGAAAATACCTCTCAATAAAACGGTTTTTACGTTATTATAGCCTATTAATAAAACGGCATAGTTTTTCGATTGGTATCATCTAAACAGAAAAGATGATTCTATTACAGCAACACATCGAACTAAAAATT
>JBBQPX010000359.1:0-3614 GCA_038216775.1 Chitinophagales bacterium | reverse complement strand
TTATTATAGCGCTGGTATTTGATAAAAACCGTAGTGCGGAACTGATCGTTGGCTTTGCCATTTCCACATCATCTACAAAAACATTAAAAGTAATGTAGCCAATATTCCCTGGCAGTATTTCAACCTTGGTGTATGCGTAATTATTTTCTTTCCAATATTTTTTGGTTTGCTTTATTTCGTCTTCAGATGGTGCCAGGTATTGCTGCACTCGAAAGCCAGGATCGTAGTTAATGTGCATGTGAGGATCTAGATGTATTTTAGAAATATCCTTTTGTAACTGTTCGGCAAGTTGTTGCGGATTTTGTATGTTATTAGCATAAACATTTCCCTTTAGCTGCGATGATAAATACGCGGTGATACTTTTTGCCTTGTCCGGAAAAACGTAGTGGTTATTCAGCACAATAGTCAAAGAGTCTATGAGCGCATTAATGTTGACGGCTTCTTTTGGGTTTTTTTGTGCGTTGCATATTGCAGGAACTGCAAAAGCAAACAACAAAATAAACAGATAGTTTTTATATTGACTTTTGAACATCTTGAAATTTTAAATATGCTGATGGTAAATAGTTGGATTTTTTAATCCCGTCCGAACTGAATTATTTCATCTTGGCTCTCTTCCTTTGTTACAGTTTTTTTAAAACCTTTCACTACAAGGTAAATGCCGAGCGACAATTCAAATACTGCAACAGGCAATGCAAACAAGCCGGTAGTAGCATCATGCTGCCCGATATACCCGAAGAGCACAAGAATGTCGCCTGCTACAAGAATTGGTCCGCCAAAGAGACCTATCAGAGCAAGGCCCCGAGGCACTAACCTCGATTTGTAAAGCAGTAAGCCGAGCAAAATGTCGTTCACTGCCGGCAAAAAGCTCTGGCCGATAAGAAACATCCTGTCATACATAGTAACAAGTGTTCTGCTGGTTACCAATGCCTCGGCACCTACTGCATTTTGCCGCATGGCTACTACCGTAAGCAGAAACATAACACCTGCGAAGATGGTGCCTGCTTCCAGAATACGGGAGCCTACAAGCCCCAGCGCCATCCCCTCGTTCTGCTTCTTCAACACAGGGTATAATGCAACAGCAGAACCGATACATGTGAGGGCAACTATTATCTCCAGGATGGCGCCAATGATAGCCGAAGTATCGGGGCCAGGGCCAAGAATATAGTTTGCTCCATGGATTGATTTATAAAGTGCCAGGGTTGGTATTGATACAAAAGTGAGTAAGTAAAGCACACCTGCCGACATGGCTATTTTTCTATTTGAATTCATTTTTCTCATTTCCTTAAAATTGAAAAGTATTATTTACGGGATTTAATATTTGTTGTGATGAACGCATGGAAATACAGTAACATGCCGATGCTCTTATTTTATGCACTTTTCTTTTTTCCCAATGGATTCTTTTTCCATGGCTTTACAGCAATTATGCTGATGGTGAGTGTGCGGTTGTATCTTTCCGCATTCTGCGATACATTGGTTAAACCATAACCATAGCGTACATCAAATGCCAGTGCTCTCTTTTTAATATTGAAATTGTATCCCGCTCCCGCCTGTACACCTAACTCCCAACGCTTAAAACCATCCGCTGAATTGCTGAATGAAACAGCGGTTGATTTTTCAGGAATTGCCTGCGAACCGTCAGTTTTTATTCTGCCACCAAAACTGTAAGAAACATAAGGACCTGCATTAATGTAAAGGTGATTAAAGTGTACACGTGCTAACACTGGTACTTCTGCATTGTACATACGCAATGTTGATTTGTTAACTGTAAGCGGGTTATCTGCTTTTAAGGTTGCGCCTTTCATTACAAAATAAGTTTCTGCTACTACCGAAACTGCAGGTGTAACGCCGGCCTGTAAGGTTACTCCGGCCATAATTCCCCTTGCATCTTTTTTATACGATTTAATGGCACTGTTTGCATCGCCGTAATTGAAATTGCTGTTAACCACGTTGATAAGCGGTGACATGTAAGTTTGTTGTGCAAACGATTTTGCGATTTGCAACGAAAAAATCAATGCTGTTGCTAAAGAAATTTTCCATGTTTTTGATAAATTTGTCATGACTGTTTGATTAAATTTTGATTGTTTAATTTTTAATTCATAACAAAAGTATATTGATGGCAAAAGCCCTGCAATTGAGCTATGCAAAGGAGGTTAGTATGTCTGCGAAATGTGGATTTTATTCTGCCAAATAATTGGAGAATTACGACCTGGCGTTGATGAGCTGAAAGAAAAGCTCTTTGTAGGTTTCTGAAATGGGGATCATTTGGTCAGCAATTTTTATTCTGCTACGCTCAATAGATTCAATTTTATTTAGTGCTACCATGTACGATTTGTGTACCCTGCATACAATGCTTGATGGAATCAGTTTTTCAAATTCGCTGAAGTTCTGCAAGGTCATCAGTTTTTTATTCACTGTATGTATTCGAAGGTAATCTCTCATTCCCTCTATGTACACAATCTCATTAAGCATAATCTTTTCCAACCTATTTTCTGTTTTTACAAAAATAAAGTCAGGCTGGGCATCTGAAGTACGATGAGCTATATTTTCCTGTGCTTTATTTACAGCCTGTAAAAAACGATTAAATGAAAATGGTTTTAAAAGGTAGTCGGTTATCTGCAGCTCATAACCCTTTAATGCATATTCCTGGTAGGCGGTAGTAATAATAACCTGGCTGGTAATTTTTGAACTTTGCAGCAGTTCAATACCAGTCAGCTCATCCATATTTATATCCAGAAAAAGAATATCAACTTTATTGTTATTCAGATAAGCAAGCCCGGTAAGCGCATTGTCGAAGGTTTCACTTAAATGCAAAAAAGGCACTTTGCTTACAAAGTCCTTTGTTTTTTCAAGCGCCAGTGGCTCGTCTTCAATAATTATGCAGGTGTATTTATCCATTAGGGATTGTTAAGTTAACACTATACTGCCCGTTTGTTTTATATACTTCTAAAGTATGCTTTTCCGGATAAATAAGCTGCAGGCGTTTTTCCATAAGCTCATTACCCAAACCGCTATCAAATTGCTTTACTGTTAATTGGGTATCAAATTTATTTTCGCATACCAGTTGAATGGTATCTTCTTTTATAAAAATATTTATTGTAATGGCATCTTCAACCTTCTTATTATTGGTATGCTTAAAAGCATTTTCAATAAACGGAATAAAAACCATGGGAGCTATCATTTTATTGCCGGTGCTGCCTGTTACCGTAAAGTGTGCATAATTTTCGTTGGCTGTTCTTATCTTCTGCAATGCAATGTATTTATCGATGTATTCAATTTCTTTAGATAGCAAAATTCTATCGGCCTTGGTTTCATACAACATAAACCGCATAATGTCTGATAACTTGTTTAAGTAATCAGATGCTGCCACTGCATCTTTTAAAATAAGCGCATCAATATTATTGATCGTGTTGAACAACAGATGTTGATCAAGCTTTGATTTAATGAGCGCCATCTCCATTTCATAATTTTTTTCCCGCAGCAGTTCCTTCAATTTTATTTCGTTGAACCAAGTAATAAAACCATTAAGCACCAATGCAATAATGCCGCAAATGGAACCAATAAAAGTCATTACAACTATTACTATTAGGGCAGTGGACCTGCCGCTAGCTCCCCCT
>JBBQPX010000358.1:0-3627 GCA_038216775.1 Chitinophagales bacterium | reverse complement strand
CAAATATTTTTCCCGCCAGCGGTTTAACCACACACCTGCTAACTATAATAAATTTAATGACAGGTGATAGCGCTACTTTTGAAAATTATAAAGCAAATGGAAATGTGGTAGTCATGGGGAACAATTATCCCCAACGGAGATTGACAAATATTTAAGTTTTTAAAAAGTTGATATTTGAAACATTGAATTTTAAAACAATTAATAAAATTCATTTCTGTCAATTAATAGAAAATTATACAAAAAAGGAACATGAATGAAATCTCATTAATGAAATATTTTAATCATCATCAATTAATTTCAGGCCTTAACAATAATTATAAGCTATGGCAAATAACATCATGAATCCTAAAGTTGATTTTTATTTTAGCAAAGCTAAAAAATGGCAGGATGAAATAAACAAACTAAGAATAATAGTTCTTGATTGTGGCCTCGCCGAAGATTTAAAATGGGGTTGCCCGTGCTATACTTTTGAAAAAAACAACATTGTGTTAATACATGTATTTAAAGAATACTGTGCCCTTTTATTTTTTAAGGGAGTTTTATTAAAAGATAAAAAAGGTATTCTTATTCAGCAAACAGAAAATGTGCAAGGTGCAAGGCAGGTAAGGTTTACAAATATTACTGAAGTAAATAAACAGGAGCCTGTTTTAAAAGCTTACATTAAAGAAGCGATAGCAATAGAAAAAGCAGGTTTAAAAGTAGAGTTAAAAAAAACTGCCGCCTTTGAAATGGTAACGGAGTTTGAAAAAGAATTAAATAAAAATGCTTCATTAAAAAATGCATTTGCTGCATTAACGTTTGGACGGCAGCGTGGTTACCTGCTGCATTTTGCCGCAGCTAAGCAAGCCAAAACGAGAGAAGCAAGAATTGAGAAATGCACACCCATCATTCTACAAGGAAGAGGGTTAAACGACTAGTGGTCGCTGCATTTTCAGTAATTTAATTCGCACATTGTTTTTTGCACAACTTCAGTATCTTTATTTATATTTTTTTTGTACAAAACATTAAACTCCCCAATGGCTCCAAAAAATAAAGCAGCGTTACTTTTTGGTATTTTTGGGCCGCTGTTTTTTATAATCAGCTTTACTTTACAAGGGTTTTTTAGGCACAATTACAATTCAGTTCTTTATCCAATAAGTTCATTGTCACTTACAGAAAAAGGCTGGATTCAAATTCTTACTTTTATTGTAACCGGTATTTCATTTTTTATTTTTGCATTGGTAATGCGCAATTTTACAAAGTATTTGATACTGCCTCTTCTTTTTGGATTGATAGCAATTGGTTTAACTGCGTCGGGATTTTTTAGCACCGATGCTGTTTATGGCTATCCGGTAACAGAACCATTTAATATGGTACAATTTACAACGCATGGAAAATTACATGTGGCAGTGTCGCTGCTTGTGTTTATTGGTTTACCTGCTGCCTGCTTTATAGCAGGTTGGCATTTTTATAAAAACGGTAATAATATCTTCGCATTTTATTCCGTTGCTTCCGGCATTGTAATGACTATCTTCTTTTTTTTAAGCGGCGCTGGGTTTCACCAGCAGTTTGGCCTTAAAAATTTTGCAGGTTTGTTACAACGCGTTTGTGTGTGTACCGGATTTATTTGGGTTAGTTTTTACGCCCGTTTTATATTCGCCAAAAAATAACTTCTATCCTACTATTTTTCTTCAACATATAAATCACAAATGATAAAAAGAATTTCTATACACCAGGTAGGCAATAAATTACTGGATGAACAGGTGACCTTATCTAAAAAATCAATCAGCCTTAGCGACGACCTGGAGAAAATATTATCGCAATATTTTTTCTCGGCTTTTAAATCTGAAGAATACTATCGATTTCATCACGATACCAGTTTGGGTTTAAACGAAGTTTATACCTATGTTTCTGCAATTTTTAATGACCCGGCTTCGCTTCATCAACAATCAGAAAACCTTGCTAAACATCTCTACAATCAAAGTGAACATCCTAAAATTAAAGGCGGCGAGTTCTACGTAATTCATTTTGAAGATTGCTACCTGAACGGGCAAACAATGGAAGCAGTAGGTATATTTAAATCGGAAAATAAAGATACTTTTCTGGAAATTGAACGCGTTGCCGATGGTTTTGATATAGAAAGCCGTGAAGGAATAAATATAAATAAGTTAGATAAAGGCTGTCTTATTTTTAACACCGAAAAAGAAAATGGATTTGTTGTTTCCATTGTTGATAATACCAACAAAGGTAACGAGGCTCAATATTGGAAAGATGATTTTTTAAGTGTTTTAATTGTAAACAACGACTTTCATCAAACCAACCAGTTTTTAGGCATTGCAAAAAATTTTGTTACCAAACAGTATACCAACGACTTTGATGTTAGCAAAACCGATCAGATTGATTTACTCAACCGGTCGGTAGATTATTTTAAAACTCATGATAGTTTTGATAAACAGGAATTTGAGGAAGAAGTACTTCATCACGATAATATTATTCAATCTTTTCGCCAGTTTGATGTGAATTACCGCCAGGAAAACAAAGTTCAACTTGCAGATAATTTCACAATATCTGATCAGGCAGTAAAAAAACAGGCAAAGGTTTTTAAAAGTGTTTTAAAGCTCGATAGAAATTTTCACATCTATATTCACGGTGATAAGGAATTGATTGAACATGGTGTAGATGAAAATGGTCGTAAATTTTATAAGATATATTATGAAAATGAAAGCTAATATAATCTAAAGTGTTTACTGTAGTGGATTATGCCAAACAATCACGTAACATTAAAAAATAAGGCCGAAATTGTTTTTAATGTACATTTGTGCCCTTATATAAAACAATATGAAATTATTTAATTGTATATCTATTTTTGCCATTTGCACAATAATGTATTCTTGCAAAAAAGATACTGAAGATTTACGGACAGTAGTTGGTTTACCCACTGTAACCACAAATTCAATAACTGCTATTAACTCAACCTCTGCAACCGGTGGTGGAAACGTAAGCAGCGATGGAGGGGCGCCAATAACTGCAAGGGGTGTAATATGGAGCACAGGTACTTCTACACCTGTTACTACAGTAGATGGTACAGGCGTAGGAAATTATCCCAGTAATATAACAGGGCTGGCAGCTACCAAAACTTATTTTGTTAAGGCTTATGCTACCAATGCCAACGGTACTTCCTATGGTAATGTAGTAAGTTTCACTACCATTTCAGGCGCACCTGTTATCCCCGGCGAAAACGATCCCATTTTTCTGGGTAATCCTACCAATGCTCAAACTTCTTTATTAATGCCAGAAAATTATTTGAAAGATAACAATTTTTATAAATTGGCTTATAGCCAAAGCAGGGGTATTCCGGTTTGGGTTGCCTGGCACCTGCAGAGCGAAGATATTGGTTCAGCCTCAAGGCAAGATGATTTTAGAGGTGATGTAGATCTACCATTTGGATGGTACCAAGTGCAAAATACGAGTTATACAGGTGCTAATTTTGATAGAGGACATAACTGCCCTTCTGCAGACAGAACTTCTTCGGTACTTGCAAATTCATCTACTTTTTTAATGACAAATATGATTCCACAAGCTCCAAATTTTAATCAGGGCCCTTGGGCTGGTTTGGAAGACTTTATTCGTAATACACTTGTAGGCACT
>JBBQPX010000357.1:0-3645 GCA_038216775.1 Chitinophagales bacterium | reverse complement strand
CCAGCCCGGCAACTATTACCCGCATGCCTTTTAAAGCAAGTTGTTCGCAAACATTACTTATTTCCGAATCAAAAAATTGTGCCTCGTCAATACCTACCACATCCACATCCTGCGCCAGCAGCAAAATATTTTGAGAACTATCAACCGGTGTAGATAAAATAGCATTTGTATCGTGACTTACAATTTTCACCTCGTCGTAACGTGTGTCTATGGCGGGTTTAAAAATCTCAACTTTTAAATTTGCAATCTTCACTCTTTTTAATCTTCTGATTAATTCCTCCGTTTTTCCGCTGAACATACTGCCGCAAATAACTTCAATCCAACCACGCCTTTCGCCTCTAAAATTTGGTTCTATAAACATTTAAGTATTTTTTTTAAAAATCAGTTAGTAACTTAGAGGTCGCAGATGAACATTTAACAATTGCCTTCCTCAAGCATGGGCGTCAAAAGTATAATAATATCATGGAAAGAGTGGACACACTCCTAAAAAAATTACAGAACCAGTTTGCACAAAATGCTTCCATAGAGCAATTGCTGCTTACCGTTCAAATGTTACAGGCAGAATTACTGCACCTGCAGCAGCATAATGCAACAGCAGGTAACAGCAATGCTGCAGCTGTTACCATGTCTAATATGAATTCTGTAATCTCCGGACTTATAAATACCGCCCCTAAAGCACCCGTTTTAGAAGAAAGAACTGTAGAAATTTTACAGGTTGATGAAGCTGAAATTGAAGCCGAACTGGAAGAAATAAAGAAAAATGCGGAGTTAAGGCAGCAGATTACGGTACATAACAAACCGCATCTTATTTTTGAAACAGAAGAAGACATTCCAACACTGCCGCAGCAGCCTCAAATGGAAGTGCAAACTGAAAAACTGCAAGAAGTAAAACCAGCGCCAGATAAAGTTTTTATTGTAAGAGAAATAAATGATTCGGCTTCAGAAAATCACAGTTCCTTAAATGATAAACTAAAGCAATCAAAAATAGATTTAGGCAATACCTTAACCGAAGCGCCAGTGAGGGATTTAAGAAAAGCCGTAGGTGTAAACGACCGTTATTTATTTATAAACGAATTATTTAGAGGTGATGAAGTTGCTTATGAAAGAAGCATAAAAACCATTAATAGTTTTTCCATATTTGCCGAGGCTGAATATTGGATACAGCGTGAGTTACAAATTAAAAACGGTTGGGATCCTGCCAACGAAATAGTTGCGCAGTTTAATCAGCTGGTTAAAAGGCGGTTTACCTGAATAAACTGAATAATTTGTTTTGATGCGCCCGCATTTTCATTAACAAATTTACCCGCAGCCTCTCCCATTTTTTGTAATGCTTCTTTATTATTCAGCAAACTATTTAATGCTGCTTCCAGGCTAACAGGGCCATCAACACTTATGGCGCCATTAGCCTCCACAAGGCCAATTGCTTCATTAAACTTTTCGTAAACTGGGCCAAATACAACAGGCTTGCCATACACAGCAGCTTCCAGCACGTTATGGACACCATCAGCCCCAAACCCGCCACCAATATAGGTTACAGTTCCATATTTGTACAGGCGTGAAAGCATTCCTACATTGTCGATTATTAGCACGTTGGGCGTTGTGTGTTGTTCGTTGTCTATCGGTTGACTTGTGCCTTCTTTTGCTACTAATTCCGAGTAAAATATCGATTTAGGAAACTCCTCTTTTACATCCTGAAGGTTTGTTTTATTAATTTCGTGCGGCGCAATAATAAATTTTATTTGCGGATGAACATTCACGAAATGAAGCAATTCAATTTCATCTTCTTCCCAGGTGCTGCCGGCAACAATTACCGGGCTATCTCCACAAAAAGAAGCTATGTGTGGAATGTCGGTAAAATTATCAGCAATTTCTAAAACACGGTCAAAACGAGTATCGCCGTTAATGGTAATATTATCTTTAAATCCAAGTTCTCCCAATAATTGTTTTGAGTCTTCATTCTGCACAAAAAAATGTGTAAAGCTTTCCAGCATCTTTCTCCATATTTCACCATACCATTTAAAAAAAGGCTGGTTATCTCTAAAAATACCCGATACCAGCAGAGTGGGTATATTTCTTCGTTTTATTTCGGTTAAATAATAAAACCAATATTCATATTTTACCCAAAGTACCAGGCAGGGTTGCACTGCATCTAAAAATTGCTGCGCATTTGCCGCCGAATCCATCGGCAGGTAAAAAATATGGTCGGCACCTGCATAGTCTTTCATAACCTCATATCCCGAAGGAGAAAAAAAAGTAAGTACAATTTTCTTATTGGGATTTTCAATTTTCAACTGTTCCAATAAAGGCCTCCCCTGCTCAAACTCGCCAAGGCTTGCGCAGTGCATCCAAATTGGTTTTTCATTTTGTTCCGCCACTGGCGGGATGAGTTTTGAGTTGATTTCAGCTAATATATTTCGCCTCCCAGCTACCCATTTTTTAGCCTTTGGGTTCCAAACAGATGCTACTCTTACGCCTACGGAATATAGCAGCAAAAAAAGATTATATAGCAATTTACTTATCATACGTATTCAGCAAAACTAATGGCAAATTTTTAATATCGGGCTTTCATATTGCAAATTACTTATTACTGTAGCAATCCTTATCTTTGCGGCGCACAAAATACATGATTATGAGACCTCTGCAAATGGTTGATACCAAAACCCAATATCTAAAAATAAAGCCTGAAGTTGATGCCGCTGTTTTAGCTGTGATGGAAAGCTCGATGTTTATTGGCGGTAAGGTAGTAAACGACTTTGCCGACGCCTTGGCAAAATACCACGGCAGTAAACATTGCATACCCTGTGCCAACGGTACAGATGCATTGCAAATAGCCTTAATGGCATTGGGTTTAAAGGCCGGCGACGAAATTATTACACCTTCATTTACATACATTGCTACTGTGGAAGTGGCTGCATTATTAAACATAAAACCAATTTTTGTAGAGGTAGATAAGAGGACGTTTTGCATAGATACCGAAGCCATTGAAAAGGCCATTACGCCGAAAACAAAAGCGATTGTGCCCGTGCATTTATACGGCCATGCTGCTAATATGGAGCAAATAATGGCCATTGCTGCAAAACACAATTTGCCTGTTATTGAAGATAATGCGCAGGCAATTGGCTGCGATTATACTTTCAGTGATGGAACGGTTAAGAAAACCGGCAGTATCGGCACTATCGGTTGCACATCATTTTATCCATCAAAAAATTTAGGCGCCTTTGGCGATGGCGGTGCTATGTTTACTGATGATGATGAGTTGGCTGTAAAACTGCGCATGATTGCATCTCACGGCCAAAGTAAAAGATACTATCACGACGTGGTGGGTTGCAACAGCAGATTAGATGCCATGCAGGCTGCCATTTTAAATATAAAGCTTACGCACTTAGACGAGTACATTGCTGCCCGCAGAAAAGCCGCTGATTTTTATGATATTGCATTCGCAGAAAATAAATTCATAACAGTTCCGTTTAGAGATGGCAATAATAAACACGTGTTTCATCAATATACATTGACTTTAAATGATGTTAACCGAAATGCACTAAGCCAATACCTTACAGATAGCGGAATACCCAACATGATTTATTACCCAGTACCTGCCCACAGACAAAAAATGTTTGATGCATTTGGTGGAAGCAGTTTTGATTT
>JBBQPX010000356.1:0-3662 GCA_038216775.1 Chitinophagales bacterium | reverse complement strand
GACCCAAGTACGGGCGCTATTATGACACCCATTTATCAAACCAGTACTTACGTGCAGGAAGCACCCGGAAAAAATAAAGGCTACGAATATGCCCGCAGCCAAAACCCTACCCGTAAGGCTTTGGAAGATGCTTATGCAATAATTGAAAATGCAAAATATGGTTTAGCCTTCGGCAGTGGTGTTGCGGCAACGGATGCTGTAATAAAATTATTAAACCCCGGCGATGAAGTAATTGCTGCAAATGACATGTACGGCGGCAGTTATCGTTTGTTTACAAAAGTGTGGGAACGCTATGGCATTAAATTTATTTATGTAGATACAACAGATGCCGCAAATGTACAGGCGGCCGTTACAGCAAATACAAAATTAATCTGGCTGGAAACGCCAACAAATCCATTAATGAATATTACAGATATTACAGCTGTTGCTGCTATATCAAAAGCTGCAGGTGCGCTACTTTGTGTGGACAATACTTTTGCTTCTCCTGCCTTGCAAAATCCGATAGATTTGGGAGCAGATATCGTTATGCATTCTGCCACAAAATATTTGGGCGGGCACAGCGATGTAATACAAGGTGCGTTGATGATGAATGATGCAGAGTTAAGAGAAAAATTATATTTTATACAAAAAAGCTGCGGCGCCGTTCCGGGCCCAATGGATTGCTTTTTAGTTTTAAGAGGAATTAAAACCTTGCATGTACGCATGAAACAACATTGCGAAAACGGCAAAAAAATTGCTCATTGGCTTCGTAATAATGCAAAGGTTGGTAAAGTTTATTGGCCGGGTTTTGAAGATAGTGCAGGTTATGCCGTTGCAAAAAAACAAATGCATGATTTTGGTGGTATGATAAGTTTTGTTTTAAAAGATGATAGTGTTGAAGCTGCCAATAAAGTTTTAACATCAACGCATTTATTCTCGCTGGCCGAAAGTTTAGGTGGTGTTGAATCTTTAATAAACCATCCGGCATCTATGACGCACGCCAGTATACCCCGTGAAGAACGTATTAAAAACGGTTTAGTTGATGGTTTAATACGCTTAAGCGTTGGTATTGAAGATGCTGATGATTTAATTGAAGACCTGGATAAGGCAATAGGATGATGAAAAAAAATCTCAAAGAATTTTTAGATAGTAAGGTTGATTTATATAATCAACCTTCTTTCATTAAAGACGATCCGATATGTATTCCTCATCTTTTTATAAAAAAACAAGACATAGAAATTGCGGGTTTTTTTGCTGCCATATTTGCCTGGGGTAATCGCACAACTATAATCAATAAAGCAACAGAACTAATGTTGCTGATGCACAATGCACCACATCATTTTTGCTTAAACCACACCGATAAAGATCTCAAAACATTACTTACATTTAAGCACCGCACCTTTAATGCAACCGACCTGTTGTATTTTATTTCCTTTTTTAAAATGCACTATTCAAAATACGATTCATTAGAAATTGCATTCAGCCAATGGATGAATAAAAAAGATGAAACGGTTGAGAATGGCTTAAATGGTTTTTATGATTATTTTTTTTCGTTGCCGGATATTCCTGAACGCACCAGAAAGCATATTGCATCGCCAAAAAAAAACTCCAGTTGTAAAAGATTAAATATGTATCTCCGATGGATGGTTCGCAGCAACGATAAAGCCGTTGATTTTGGTATTTGGAAAACCATATCGCCAGCACAACTTATTTGCCCGGTAGATGTACATGTGGCAAGAATTGCCAGGCAATTAGATTTAATAAAAAGACAACCTATAGATTGGCAAACAGCATTGGAATTAACGGCATATTTGCGTACATTAGATAAAGCAGATCCTGCAAAATATGATTTTGCTTTATTTGGTACTGGCGTTATGGAAAATAAAATTCAAAAAGTATCAATTAAATAATGAACCCAAATGGAAAATGCAGAACTGATAAGGCTCTTAAATAAAGAGCTGGCACTGGAATATAAAGAAGATATATCTTATGCTGAACTGCATTCCAAATTAGCATCAGGCATAAATAATCTTATAAAAAATGATTTCGACAGGTTAATTAGCTACCTATACCGTATTGATGTAAATGAACAGAAACTAAAATCATTATTACAACAACACCCCGACGAAGATGCAGGAAACATAATTGCCACGCTAATAATTGAACGGCAGCAGCAGAAAATAAAAACCCGGCAACTTTTCAGTCAGCCGGATAATAATTTTGATGAAGAAGAAAAGTGGTAATTAATGCTCCTGTAATTCCCGCTTTGAAGCTTTTGTACTAAACATCAATTCCTTTACTTTTTCCTTATCTTCTTTCTCTTTTTTAAGGTCGAACATGGTGCCAAAAATATGATCCCACAAAGTGGAACTTACGCCAAAACCAAGTTCTTCATTTTTATAATGATGCAGGTGATGGTTACGCCACAAAGCTTTCATCCATTTAAAGGGAGGGTTCCAGGCATGTATAGCATAATGCATAGTTCCGTAGGTTAGATAACCTATGACAAAACCCGGGAAGAATGCAAATATGTATTCTTTAACACCCAATAAAAATCCCACCAAATACATCAAACTAAAAACAGTTGATGATAGCAGTAAACTCGGCACGGGAGGCATAAACAAACGCTCTTTATCTCTTGGATATTCGTGGTGATTTCCGTGGATTACATAAACAATTTTTCTTGCTCTCTCACTCTCTGCAAAAAAATGAAAAACATAACGATGAATGGAATACTCAAATAAAGTCCAGAAAAAAACACCTCCAAAAAAAGTTAATGTTATCTGGCTGGCGCCAATACCTAATTTTGTTGAGCTGAAATACAGCATAAAAATCAATATAGGAATATACATGCCCCAAATTACCAATGGGTGTGTCTTAGTCATATACTCCAGATACTGGTTTTTAAACAGCCTGGCTTGACCTTTATTGTGAATTTTTTCGAACTTCATATCAATTAATACAGTATAAAATTAAATAAAAATAAATAAACAGCTATTCCGTTTGTCATTTTCTCATCGTTTTAATTAGCTATTTTTGATGTAGTAGAATAAAAACATTAGCTCGCAAATAATAACAATATTTATCAACCCTTGTTTTATACCCGTTATAAAAACAATAAACACGTTACAAATGAAATTAGTTACTTATTTAAAAGATGGTCACGACCAACTTGGTATTGTAGTTGACGGCAATATTTATGCCATGGATGAATTGCATAGCGATTTACCCAATACTATGGCCATGTTTTTAAATTATTGGGATGAATTTCTGCCTATGGCACAGGTAGTTGAAAAAAAAATAAAAGATGGTCTTGTAAATAAGGGCAAGGGCCAAAATTACGACGCTGTAGAAATTTTTGCCCCAGTACCAAACCCTACAAGTTGCCGTGATGCTTATGCTTTTCGACAACATGTAGCATCTGCAAGGCGCAACCGAAAAGTTGATATGATTCCTGAATATGATGAATATCCAATTTTTTATTTTACTAACCATAATGCTATAAAAGGACCGGGTAATATTGTTTGCATGCCTGATCATTTTCAAAAATTAGATTTTGAACTGGAGGCTTCTATTGTTATTTGCAAACCCGGCCGTAACGTTAAAGCCGCTGATGCTGATGAATACATAGGTGGCTTGATGATTATGAATGATATGAGTGCAAGAACATTGCAGATGGAAGA
>JBBQPX010000355.1:0-3664 GCA_038216775.1 Chitinophagales bacterium | reverse complement strand
AACCTATCTTGAAGAGTTTCGTCTTTCGCTAGCGCATTATCAAGGTCCCTTATGCTATTGATTTTTTTCATACAATAAATATTTTACGCCTACTCTGGAATACCGTTTTCGGCTAGCCGGTTTATCAATTTTGCATTTTTGAATTTTATGAAAAGATTTTCCAATTGCTCATTGTTTTGGAACCAAAAAGATTGGGAGATTGAGGATATTGTTGCGACGGTAGCATCGTCTTAATTGCCTTATGCCATTCTTTATAAGTATTATCAGCCGTTAGCCTTTTTAAACAGTCAAGCGCTACAAACGTAAATGCTCCATTTGGCCGGTTGTCGAAAACTGCATCGTAGCTGTATTCCACATCCTGGCATCCAGATAACAGCAAGGAATTGTGTCTGCCTGGAGGTGAATGGCGTACAAATGAACGAAGTTTGCCAAGCCTGTCCATTTGGCTTTTAGAAAGAAAAGTTCCGGGAGGAAGAAACTTAACTTTGCGTTGAGGAGGGTTTAGGCCAGATATTGTTGGGGGCGTAACAATAGGCTTGAATTTTATAACCGACCCTGAATGACAAGAATCGGAGAACATTACGAGTTTAACACCTTCTTCTTTCTTAGAAAATAAATCATACAATTCGTCGTCCGTTATGGGCCTGTTATCATTTATATCGTACGGGCACAGACATTCATCAGTTTTATCATCTTCATCGCCATCAATGTCGGGAATATAGGTTCCGTGACCTGAATATTGGATAGCAATGGAGTCTCCGTTTGCACAGGAGGAAATCATCTGTTGAATTTTTGAAAGAATTCCATGTTTTGTCGCCTGCTCGTCAATTAGTAGCTCAACTGAAAATCCATATTGCTTGAATACTGCGGCCCAATCATTAGCATCGTTTACGCATCCCGAAAGGTCACTATCTGTGCCAGGATAATTGTTGATACCGACACATAATGCAAGTTTTTTTGCCATAATAATTCTAATTTTTGCGCCTACTCTTAATACCGTTTTCAGCTATCCGGTTAATCTACAATACAAATGTTTTAAATTGTGCAGAAAACATCAAGAGCTAACTCACCTAAAAGAGGAGGGTGAAAACACCCTAAAATAAAAGTGAAAAGGCGATTGCAGGCTTGGGAAGCGTTTTATACTTTAGTGGCTAAAAATTAATTAACATGAATAAAGTCATTGCTATTATCCTTTTTATTACTTGCGTGTTGGGCTGTGCAGGTGACACAAAAAAGCCGCCAACTGACACAGCAAACTTGCCATCTCGAAACCCACAATCTGTTGCACTTGAAGATGTCCAACTCAACCCGTGCAGAGGCCAGGCAAACGTATATGTTTCACCAGAAAAAGCGGAAGTAATGAAGGACCGCTTTGTGGGGGAATATCTACCAAGACAGGGTAGAAATAAATTGCATCTTTCTGAAATGTTGGATCGGCAACTGGTAAAAGATCTCTTTGACGCTCTGCAAAATACAACAACAAACTTTGACGGAATACGAGTCTATTATGGAGCAGAAGGCATCTTAACCAAGACTTCCCTTTTCCTTTTAGTGCCGACAAAACCAGCCAATAATAGTAAGCACTATAACGTTTGGGGTCCCACAATAACCAATACATCTAATTATAAATACGTGAATCTGAAATACGTAGGAAACGCTGAAAAATTAATTAAAAATTTTCGGAAACATTTCAAAGGACAACTGAATGGTTCTGCAAACGAAACTGCACAACATCCCGGCTTTTCGAGTGCTGTATGGATAAACGAGTGTGTTTTTGAGATTATGCAAAATTTTCTTACCTCAACTAACGGAAATGGTTTTAAAGGTTTTCGTATCTGGGCTGCAGCCTATCCAAGCAGCACAGATTATGATCAAACAATTGGAAATACAGTGACGAGTCAAAGCACAATTTTGTTGGTTCCTGTAGATGCTAATGGTATTGATAACTGGAACATTTTAGCTGAAAGCCTAAATTCTGCAAAAGCTGGAGCAACCGCAGAAAAAATTTGGAAAAATGCGCTCAATCATGGTCAGCTTTGCCCCAACCTTTGCCCAGACACCGACGAATAATTATGTTCCCACTACCATTATCACTTTACTTTGAACTTGCCGCATTACTAACCAGTATGTTATGCTGGCGAGCGCTAAGAACATCTAAGCTTATCTGGTTCGTACCCTATTTACTTTTTATCGTTTCGGTGGAATTAATAGCAAGGTTTTTATATCGGGAACTCAATCAGCCAAATGCATGGTTGTACAACCTTTCTATACCAGTAGAATATAGTTTCTACACTTTCATCATGTACCGATTTTACACACGGAAAATTTTCGTCAATGCATCTTATTTTTTTATTGCAGGTTTGTTTTTGTATTCTCTCATCAACATCATATTTATTACCGGTTTAACAAATGTGAATGCTGACATTTTTGTAATTGGAAGTATTGGATGCCTTTTCTTTTCATTAATCTCTCTTTTTGAGATTTATAGGCAAGACTATGAACTTAGTGTATTTCTGATCCCAATTTTTTGGATTACGGTGGGAATAATGCTATTCAACGCAGGGGAAATCATGTTGAACATGATGCAGAGCTATTTAGCAAAAACCGAATTACGGAATGCTCCCAACATTTTTGCCTTCATAAATCACAATCTCATTAATGTGTTATATTCAAGTTTCATTATTGCTTTTTTATGCCAGAAGATCTACGGAACATCCAAGAGGGTTTCAGCAGTTACATAAAGATTGGTACCAGTATATTTCTGGTACTGGCATTAATATTTATTGCGTTTGTAAGTATGTCACTGCAACGTCGAAAAAAAATGATGCACGAACAAAAAATGCTAAAAGCAGATTTTGAAAAATCCCTCCTCCAAACCCAGCTCGAAATCCAGGAACAAACACTCCGTACCATCTCCCAGGAAATACATGATAACGTGGGGCAGGTATTGAGCCTGGCCAAGCTAAATTTAAACACACTGGATATTGAAGAAGGAGTAAACAAGGAACAAAAAATTGAAAGCAGTATTCAACTGGTAAGCAAAGCCATCAACGATTTGCGGGACTTGAGCCGCAGCCTTAATGGCGATAAGATTGCAGACCTTGGCCTGCAGGATGCAATTGACAACGAGCTGAAGATTATTGCCAATACCGGGCATTTTGCCACGCAGATGATAACAACTGGCGAGCCTTATAAACTGCCGCCGCAGCATGAAATGGTGCTGTTTCGCATAGTGCAGGAATCTTTGAACAATACGCTAAAACACAGCAAGGCAAAAAATATTTACATTGAACTGTTTTACGAAATGGATGTTTTTAAAATGATCATTAATGATGATGGCGGGGGCTTTGACGCAGGGCGTTTAGAAGCCACTGAAACAGGTATTGGGCTAAGCAATATGAAGAACAGGGCATCGCTGGTGGGTGCTTTATTTTCTATCCAATCAAACCCCGGCCATGGAACAAGTGTATTCATTCAATTACCATATACTACTCTATAAAAAATTTATCTATGGCAAGTATTGTTCTTACAGATGATCATGTATTGCTCCGCAATGGCCTGGCGGGACTATTAAAAAGCCTGGGGCATACGGTTTTATTTGAAGCCGATAATGGGAAAGATCTAATTGAAAAATTAAACCCAGCGACGCTGCCGGATATAGTGA
>JBBQPX010000354.1:0-3683 GCA_038216775.1 Chitinophagales bacterium | reverse complement strand
ATTAATGTGTTTATGCAGGTGAAAAATTGTAGATGGCATTCCAACACCGGTAATTAGCACTTCAAAATTAGTATTGGTGGCAATAAAAGGGGCAATTTCAAATTCTGTAGCGGCAACAAGTAAGATTCGCATACCACAAATTTCGTGTTTAACCTTCATATTTCAGGATTTTGAAGCTACCTTTGCCGAAATTTTTGATATTTAGATGGTTTACATCACCAGGATAGAACATTTTAATGCGGCTCATAAATTATTTAACCCGGCATGGAGCAGGGAAAAAAATGAAGAGGTATTTGGTAAATGTGCCAACGAAAACTGGCATGGCCACAACTTTGAGTTGTTTGTAACACTTAAAGGCGAACCAAACCCTGATACTGGTTTTGTTTACGATGTAAAAAAACTAAGTATTATTGTAAAGGAATATGTAATTGACAAACTCGACCATAAAAATCTAAATATGGATGTTGATTTTATGGCAGGTAAAATTTGTTCTATTGAAAATTTGGTAATAGGAATATGGAACGAATTAGCGCCGCACTTACCATCGGAAGTTCAGCTGCATTGCCTCAAACTATCCGAAACTCCAAGGATATTTGTTGAATATTACGGATGATATATAAATATCGGGCAAGTAACAACCAAATTGTTTAGAATAAAGACGTTTTTAGTAAACAATTGTTAACTTTAATTGTAATTAACTTTCTATAGCTGATATGTTTGAACAGCAGACTTCTGTTTTAGCCTACAGCAAATTAATTTACACTTTATAATTTTAGAACAAACAGTAGTCACTTTTTGTTACAATATTTATCATGAATAAAAAAGTAGCGGTTTACCGAAAAGAACATTTTAATGCTGCACACCGGCTCAATAATCCTGATTGGGACGAAGCCACCAACCGAAAGATTTTTGGCAAATGCAACAATCCACATTTTCACGGGCACAATTACGAGCTTATTATTAAAGTAACCGGCGAGCCGGACGCTGCCACGGGTTATGTTATAGATATGAAAGTGCTTAGTGATATAGTGCAGGAGTATGTATTAGAAAGATTTGATCATAAAAATCTTAATGAAGACACGGTTGAATTTAAAAACCTGAACCCTTCTGCTGAAAACATTGCGATTGTTATACATGACATACTCAGGGATAAAATTGAATCAAAATATGATCTTCAGATACGACTTTATGAAACAGAAAGAAATTTTGTTGAATACCCTGTTTAAATAATCAATCTGAAATCGAAAATTTAAAATTGAAAAATGGCTTATAGAAAAATAGAGCAGTATGATGAAGATATTACTGCCGGGCTTAAAGACACTTACAGGAAGGCTTTATCATTAATTGGAGAAGATCCAGATAGGGAAGGATTGGAAAAAACTCCTGAGCGGATAGCAAAAGCTATGCAGTATTTAACACAAGGTTACACCTTGGATGCAAACGCCATTTTAAACTCAGCAAAATTTCATGAAGATGTAAGTGAAATGGTTATTGTAAAAAATATTGAGCTGTACAGCATGTGCGAACATCATATGCTGCCATTTTACGGAAAAGCCCACGTGGCCTACATTCCCAACGGATATATTACAGGCCTTAGCAAAATTGCAAGGGTAGTAGATGTGTACAGCCGTCGTTTGCAGGTACAAGAAAGATTAACACACCAAATTTTAAATTCGATAAAGGAAACTTTAAATCCACTTGGCGTTGCAGTGGTTATTGAAGCATCTCATTTATGCATGATGATGAGAGGCGTTTCAAAACAAAATTCTGTAACAACTACATCTGCATTTTGGGGTGAGTTTGAAAAGAATGAAACGAGAAATGAATTTATTAAATTGATAAGTTCAGATTTACATTAGTCAAACATTGCCTGTAAATCCAGCGTGAAAGAACATTCGGACGTGAAATTAAACTGGCTTGAATCAGTCTGCCTGTATTTGTTGTCAATCAATTCAAAAATTTCAATATTCTTTGTTTCACAGTCGGCCATCAAATAATATTTTACACCGTACATTTCGTAAAGGGTAAATTTTGTATTGCGGTCTCTTAACCTTGTGGAATGAGATGATACTTCCAGAATTAGTTGTGGCGGAAAAGTGAGGAAATCATCTTTAAAATCTCCGCATACAATCATGCAATCAGGTCTTACTACGGTGTTATTATTCACAATCCAGTCAAGTTCATAAAAAACATCGCAGGCGCATTTATGTTTTTGCTCTTCTAATATATTGCTAACTGCGCTTATAAATTTTCGGCCAAATAACTGATGTTTACGATTAGGTGATGGGCTCATTGCATAAGGATACCCATTTACCAATTCCCAATTGCCTTCCCACAACTTATAATCGTTGTAAGAGTAGCGTTCAGGTTCAAATATTTGGGTGCCGAGTTCCATGACTTTTATTTTAATCAAATTTAAACTTTATTTTTGAGAAAATAGTTTAACGATGGCACACGCTTTTATATTCCCCGGTCAGGGTTCGCAGTTTAGCGGAATGGGTAAAAATTTGTATGATACAAATCCTGAATCAAAAGAAATGTTTGAACAGGCAAATGATATTCTCGGTTTTAGAATATCTGATATTATGTTCAGCGGAAGTGATGAAGATTTAAGACAAACTAACGTAACTCAACCTGCAGTTTTTTTACATTCTGTAATTGCTTTTAAAACATTGCAAGGCGCAAAACCAGATATGGTTGCCGGTCATTCTCTAGGAGAGTTTTCTGCTTTAGTAGCCAATAATGCATTAAGCTTTGAAAGTGCGTTGATGCTTGTTTCCATAAGAGCTCAGGCTATGCAAAGAGCCTGCGAAATGAGCCCGTCAACCATGGCTGCTGTTTTGGCTTTGCCAGATGATAAAGTAGAAGAAATTTGCGAAGCTGTGATGACAGATACAGGCGAAGTGGTAGTAGCTGCTAATTATAACTGCCCCGGCCAATTAGTAATAAGCGGTTCAATTGCCGGCATTAATATAGCCTGCGAAAAAATGAAAGAAGCAGGAGCAAGGCGTGCTTTGGTTTTACCAGTTGGTGGTGCGTTTCATTCACCATTAATGATGCCTGCAAAAGAAGAATTGGCTGCAGCAATTGATGCAACACATTTCAATCAACCTTTCTGCCCGGTTTATCAAAATGTAGTAGCAAAAGCAGTATCCGACCCTGCAGCGATTAAAAGAAATTTAATTGACCAGCTAACCGGTGCTGTTCGTTGGACGCAAAGTGTAGAAGCGATGATTGCAGATGGCGCTACCCATTTTACAGAAGCTGGCCCTGGCAAAGTATTGCAGGGTTTAGTGATGAAGGTTAATAAAGTAATGATTTGTGATGGTGTGAGTTAATACAACCAACTACAAAACAAAAAAAGTCAGGTTGAAAAACCTGACTTTGTATTTATAAAAGATTTGTAAGCTTACAACGCATCCAACGCAGCATTCATGCTCCTTACCGCATCAGCGCTTTTGTTAAAAGCAGCCTGCTCTTCGTCATTAAGTTTATAGTCAATAATTTTCTCAATGCCATTTCTGCCAATTACAACCGGCACACCAATGCAAATATCTTTTTGTCCGTATTCGCCATCAAGCGCAACGCAGCAGGTGTATAATTTCTTTTCGTCTCTTACAATGCTTTCAACAAGCGCAGCACCCGCAGCGCCCGGCGCATACCATGCAGAAGTACCCAACAAA
>JBBQPX010000353.1:0-3685 GCA_038216775.1 Chitinophagales bacterium | reverse complement strand
AGCTAAAATACATTAAGCTAACAGCATGTTGATAATTTTAGTAAATGCAACACCGTTAAAGCAACTGTTGATTATTTGGTTACAAATAGTATTTCTGCACGGGTATTTCTTAGAATTTGTTCAGTGGTTTTTGCTGTGTTTATGGGCCTTCTAATGTCGTAACTAGTAACAGATAATATTCTTGAAGCATTAATCATTCGGGATAACAAATAATTTTTTACAATATCAGCTCTTTCAAATGCTAAATTTTTACAAAGAGAATAAGAGCCTTCTGCAAGATGGGCATGACCACTGATAGTAATAGAAAGTGATGGATTATTTCTCAAAATATCAATTACACTATCCATTACTTTGTAAGTGTTGGATGCAAGCGAAGACTCGTGCAGTGCAAAAGGTATAAAAACTGCGCCGGAATCAGGACAACCCATATTATCGCGGTAGCCAAACACTTCCGGGCATTTATCTTTATCGTCTGTAATGCCATCCTCATCTGTATCTAACAATGAAAGTGGTGGTGGTGGTGGTGGCGGATAGATGACAATTAACTCTGCACGGCATTTAATAATAAATCCTTCTTTATTAGAGCTTGTAAACCTTGCATGTCTTCTTCCAAACGCATTAATTGATAGTATTTTACTGGTATCAATTCCTCGTCCTAAAATATAAGTTTGTATAAATATTGCCCGGTTTTGCGATAAGAAATAACATATAGTGTCGTTCCCTTCGTCTTGGTAGGCATACCCATCAATAGTTAAACGAACAGCCGTATCTCTTTTTAAAATATTTACTACACTGTCAATTACATCAAGCGTATATTGTTGAAACAGGGCCGATTGCTTGTAATCAAATCTTATAATAACCGTATCTCCGCCTTTAGAAGGTTGCGCATTAGGATCTGCAGTTTTTTCTTTTAATTTGTACAACTGTTGCGCAAATACAAAGCTGTTTACATTAAACAAAACCAATAAAAATAAAACCCGAAAAATAATCATTACCTGAAATTAATATAAACTCAAATGTACAACTCGTGTTAATAATATTTAATATTAATGTAACCTATTAACAATCAATTGAAAACGCAAGTTACATGCCAATATTGTAAACAAAGGCTCCTTCATCGGGAATTGAATAGTAGTTAGCATTTAAGGCGCTACATTCTTTTTTCCATTTTTCAATTTTCCAGTTGCTGTTTGATGCATCAAAAATAATGTTTTTGCAATTGAAGGCTGCTGTGAGTTGTGCGATTGATATATCGGCATTTTTTGAGATAACAACAAAATCAAGATCAAGCTTGCTTACAAGAGAATCAACGCTAAATCGATTATTTACAATTGCAATCGTTTTATTGGTGAACTGGTAAAATATATCTTTATTAAAACAATGAGATATTGTATCAGTAAGATTTTGCAAATCCATTGATATTCTTGCAGGTTTCAGGTAAAAATTTTGCTGTAAACCATCCTCCAGCAAAATACTATCGCCTACAAACCTATAATTATTACCTGCTATAAAATCTATAGCCTGATGTTGAGGAACATTGTAAATAATTATTTTTTGTTGATTGTAAACCTGCCATTTGTCAACTGCACGTAATATTACAAACGCAAGTAGCCCAATTAATCCAAATTTAAAATAGTTTTTATTTTTATTGATAAGCCATGCGCTAAATCCAATTACAACAGCATATAATAACCAGGTAGATATTACAGATGCGGGTATTTTATCCCAAACAGCAAATGGTAAACTGTTTACCCATAAAATAAATTTATTCATACACCAGGTTAATCCACCAATAATTTTACCAAGATAAATACCCACAAAAGGAATCCAGGATAATGCAGCCAAAGCAATTGCTCCGCACAAAATAACCATAGCAAGTGGCACAGCTACAATATTGGTAATCAAAAACATATTTGGAAACTGGTGAAAATAATAAATGCAAACAGGAAAAGTTAATAACTGTGCAGCGGTTGAAACGGAAATTAACTGCCACACTTTATCAATACTTTTATTTTTAATGTAGATACAATTATAAATGGGTTTTTGAAAAGTTACTATGCCTAAAACCGCCAGATACGATAGCTGAAAACCTACAGCCCACAAATAGTACGGGTTTAAGCAAAGTAAAATAAAAGCAGATACAGTTAATGCTCCGTATATAGAGTTCTTTCGTTTAATACTTTTGCCAATTGCTATAAAAGTAAACATTACTGCAGCCCGCAGCACCGATGGAGACGCTCCTGTAAGAATAGCAAATAACCAAAGACAAACCAATATCAAAATAAGTTGGGTTATTTTAGATTTGTTTACCAATGGAATTTTTGCAAAAAACCAAAGCAGTAAAATATAAACAATTCCCAAGTGCATACCTGAAATTGCTATTACATGAACAACACCAGTGTTACTGTAAGCTTGCACCAAATCTTTATCCAAATCGTTAGTATAGCCAATTAATAATGCCTGGGCAATACCAAGCTCGTCTTTTCCGGTATGGATGGTTTGTTGAAGTACAGAAATAAAATAAGCTCTGGTGTTATAAACAAATTGCCAAAACGGATTTACATCTCGTCCTTCAATTACATTCCAATCGCCTTGTTTTAAATAAACATTGTGAAATATTCCTTGAAACCCCGCATAACGCTGATAGTTAAATGCACCAGGATTACCAGAATTTTTTATCGGCTGTAAATCTTTATGAATAATAATTCTGTCGCCATAGGTTAACTGATTTTTTATGCTGTCTTTGGAAAAGTATAAAAGTAGTTTCCCTTTGCAGGGAATTGATTTTCCATTTTCAACTATTGCTTCAACATAGCCATCAGCTTTGTAAGATTTTGGTTTTTCGGTAAGCGGTTCGCTAATTCTTACTATCACGTAATCTCCGTTGTGATAAGCGTTTCCGTACCATTCTTTGTTGTTTCTTATATCCTTGTTCCAGGTTACCAGCATACCAAGACTGAAAAAAAGTAGTTGCAGAATTATCCCCTGCAGCACTCTAAATTTATATCTCGCTGCAAGCGGTAGCAATAAAAATAAAGCGAAGGCAATACTGAAAGAGATTAAACAGGCGCCAATAATATCTACCTCAATACTCAAATACCACTGTAATAAAATGCCGGCAATTAAAGGCAGCAACAATCTAATAAAAGGAGCCTTTTTCCAGATAGGAATTACATAAGGGCGAATCATAATGTAATATATAAAAATTGCAACAAAATCTTGTATAGAGCACAAAAAAATATCGCCCGGCTAAGGGCGACATCAAACTAAATTAAAAACTTTATTTGTAATACTATTTTAAAAAATTATTTACTTAAGTGCATACTCCGTTCTTTGTATAATTGGCGGAAATAAGGATCACGCAAATCTTTAATAAATCTGATTGCTTCACCAGTGCTTTTCATTTCGGGGCCAAGCTCTTTATTTACACCTGGAAATTTATTGAAAGAGAAAACCGGTTCTTTAATGGCAAAGCCCGTTAGTTTTTTCTCGTAAGTAAAATCAGTTAGTTTATTTACACCTAACATTATTTTGGTAGCAATATTCAAATAAGGTATTTGATATGCTTTGGCGATGAACGGCGTGGTACGGCTGGCCCTTGGGTTTGCTTCAATAACATATACATTACCATCTTTTATAGCAAACTGAATATTGATAAGCCCTTTAATGTCCAATGCTCTTGCAA
>JBBQPX010000352.1:0-3686 GCA_038216775.1 Chitinophagales bacterium | reverse complement strand
AAGCACACCGGCAAGTTCAGGCTCCACATCCAGCAAAGTCTGGTACCATCTTTCGCTCATGCCACGGGTATTTATAAATATAAGCGTGGTTTGGCTTGCAGCGATAATCGGCAATACTTTTTTTACCAACTTTAATCCAAGATGACCTGACCATGGATACTTTTCTATCTCATCAGGATAAATAGATTGAATGGCTATTTTCTTTTTAAGATGTGCTTTTATAATACTCCCCTCTTCTTGCAGAGAAGAAAGCAAAACATCCTTCGCCTGTTCCAGATTGCCGATGGTTGCAGAAATCCCCCAAACACTTATTGCTTTATCATTTGCTTTCGCAAGATGCACAAGTCTGCAAATAGCAAGCTCAACCTGCACGCCCCGTTTACTGCCCAGCAACTCGTGCCACTCATCAACAGCAATAATTTTTAATTGCTTAAATAATGTTGGATATTCTTTTTGTGCTAACAGCAGGTGCATACTTTCCGGCGTAATAATCAATATTTCCGGCATGCGCCTTTTTTGTTTGGCACGCTCGGCGGTAGTGGTATCGCCATTGCGTATCGCTATCTCCCATTGCAAGCCAAGTTCTTCTATGGCTTCCCGCATGGCTCTGCCAATATCTTTTGCCAGTGCTTTTAAAGGCGTTACCCAAATAAGCTGCAGCCCATTATTATTTTTCTTTTGATAATTTTTAGGATGTGCATTTATAAAATCAATCAACGCACCCACAAAAACAGAATAAGTTTTACCAAAGCCTGTTGGTGCATTTACCAGTCCGCTTTGTTTATTAATTATTTGCTGCCAACATTGCTCCTGAAACAAAAAAGGCTCAAAACCTTTAACTTCTAGCCATTGCTGCACTGTTATATAACCTGTTGTTTTTTGTAGTTTCAAAGTTTAAAATGCCGGATTGTAAACTGCCTGCGATTTAATAAAGTTCAGTTATTTTTTTTAACAAGATGTTGAACGCTTATCAAAGATTTGACAAAAATGTAACTTGAGGTATTGATTCACCTATTAAGTGGTTGAACGTTAGAAACAATTGCGCCAAGGAAATAACAAAAAAATCCTTTTCCGCAAGTATTTGCCACGTGCATGGTTTAAATTTGTTTTCTTTTAAAAAATATAAAATTAATTAATAATGAGTAAAGTTTGGTTTATAACAGGCTGTTCCACTGGTTTTGGTAGAAATATCGCCATGGAAGCCTTAGAACAAGGGAATAAAGTTGCCGTAACATCCCGCAACACTGATGATGTAAAAGACATTATAGAACAATATCCTGATACAGCTTTTGCTATTAAGCTTGATGTTACCAATGCGGAGCAGGTTGCTGCCGCAGTAAAAGCAGCGCATGACAAATTTGGCCGCATTGATGTGTTGGTTAACAACGCTGGTATTGGATATTTTGGTGCTATTGAAGAAAGCGAAGAAGCTGAATATCGCCGCATGTTTGAAATTAATTTCTTCGGACTTGCGGCTGTTACCAATGCGGTATTGCCAAGTATGAGAGCACAACGTAGCGGAAATATTGTAAATATTTCTTCAGTTGGAGGTTTGGTTGCATTCCCTGGTGTTGGTTTTTATAATGCTACAAAATTTGCTGTAACAGGTTATTCAGAATCATTGGCAAAAGAAGTATTGCCGTTGGGCATTAAAGTAACTGTTGTTGCGCCAAGTGGCTTCCGTACAGACTGGGCTGGCCGTTCGGCCAATAACACCAAAACAGTAATTGCTGATTACGAAGCAACAGCACATGCAAACCAAAACACTATTCGTGGTTATAGTGGCAACCAACCCGGCGACCCTGTACGTGCTGCAAAAGCCATTATTAAAGCTGTAGAAGCTGAAAACCCGCCGGTACGTTTATTATTAGGCGCTGGTGCACTAAAAGGCACACGCAATAAAATTGTTGAATTACAGCAGGATATTGACACCTGGAAAGAAACTACAGTTTGGGCTGATAATCCGAAAGACTAAACAAATAAATAAACAGCCAACTTTTGAAAACATTTTTAAAAGTTGGCTGTTATTGTTCAACAAAACAAATTATCGATATGAAAAAATTACAATCAATAGGCTTAGCATTACTTGCTTCGTTTATTTTATTCTCCTGCAATAACAGCGGCGGAGACAAAACAGCAGAAATAAAATCGCCCAAATTAAAACAAGAAGCCGTTAGTTACACTGCAGATAGTGTTACAATGAATAGCTACGTTGTTTACGACGAAAATATTGAGGGCAAACGCCCTGCGGTACTGGTTGTGCCAGAATGGTGGGGCTTAAATGATTATGCCAAAAGGCGTGCAAATGAATTGGCAGAACTAGGTTACATTGCCATAGCGGTAGATATGTATGGTAACGGACAAACAGCGGATAATCCTGAAATGGCGACAAAGCTATCAACTCCTTTTTATACCAACCCTGCAATGGCGAAAGCGCATTTTGATGCGGCGCTAAATAAACTTAAATCATACTCACAAACAGATACTGCAAATATTGGTGCCATGGGTTATTGCTTTGGCGGAGGAATGGTACTTAACGTTGCCAGAATGGGCGAAGACTTAAAAGGTATTGTTAGCTTTCACGGTAATTTAATTGGTACGCCTGCTGATAAAAATCTACTAAAAGCGAAAATACTTATTTTGCATGGAGCTGATGACAAGTTTGTTCCCCAAACGGAGGTTGATGCATTTAAGAAACAAATGGATTCTATTGGTGTTACTTACGGCTTTACCAGTTATCCCGGCGCTACCCACGCTTTTACAAATCCTGATGCTACGGCTATGGGAGAAAAATTCAAATTACCAATCGCCTACAATGCAGCAGCAGACACAGCTTCATGGAAAGCAATGAAAACGTTTTTTTCTGGAGTGTTTAAATAAAACGCCATCGGTGGCATCTTTCAAAAAGCTGTCACCAATTAGTTTGGTCCATAAATTTAATTCGAAAGTGTTTTGATAAAAATTCGTTTCTTTATCAAAACACTTTTTTTATGGGCTTTATTTTTTACGGAGTAAAAAAAGCAAATATTGGTTTAGACGAGTTTCTGCTTAAATGCCCATCTTGCGAAGCAGATAATTTTGCAGATGTTATGGTAACGAGCAATTATTATCACATTTACATTGTGCCTATATTCCCCATAGAAAAAGAAGTAAGTTGCATTTGCCAAAAATGCGGTTTAAAAAGATATAATGTACCGTTTAACCAAAGAACATTTAAAAATTATTCAGTAGTCAAAAACAAATTCAGACATCCCTGGTACACCTGGTTTTTTACTTTGATTATCGGCACAATAATCTTAATTTCAATATTGATAGCTCTTTTTAGCACAAGCGATTAAATCCATAAAAAATGCCTTCTCTAAATACTATTGATGATGTTATAGCTGCACTGGATAATATTATTCTGGAGACAGAAAACAACAATGATACATCAGGCTACTTTGCAGCACTGTACCGGAAAGTAACTGCAAGGGTAAAAAATGGCATAGCAAATAACGAATTTGAAGACGGCCCAAGAATGGAAATGCTTGATGTTGTTTTTGCTAGCCGTTACATAGATGCTTACTACGCCTGGAAACGAAATGAGCCTGTTACTATTTTCTGGAAAAAGGCATTTGATATTTCCACAAAATACTGGCCGATTGTGCTACAGCATTTGCTTATTGGCATGAATGCGCATATTAATC
>JBBQPX010000351.1:0-3689 GCA_038216775.1 Chitinophagales bacterium | reverse complement strand
GGTACAGATAAACCCCAGAAAAAATAAAGGGCTTGAGCAGTTAAAAAAAGTAATTGAGCAATCTGCCGAAAATTTATACCAGCCACCTGCACGTGATTTTATCGATAATAAGGCCATGGCTTCAAATGCCATTGAGCAGGTGCAAGACCATTTTCCTGAAGTAAGCGATTACAAAGCCATTCATTACCTCATAAATCATGAGCATTTTATGCTAAATGATGAGATGCAGGAAACAATTGAGCAAATAAAAATTGACAATAAATTTAACCCCACAAAAACGCAGGCTGAAGAAATAATGCAGCGGTATGGCCACATTAAACATATTATGCAGCAAACGGTTGTAGAAGCCGACCCGCTGCAAAAAGCCATGTTTAATGAAAGGCTCGATAATGTGTTACTGCATCGCACCTGGGGTTACCTTATTTTAACGGCCGTTTTATTTTTGCTTTTTCAAAGTGTGTTTTGGGTAGCTAAATATCCTATGGATGGTATTGAATGGATTTTTGGTGAGTTTGGTGGGTTTCTTAGTAATAATTTACCGGTTGCATGGTGGAGCGATTTGTTGATTAACGGCGTTGTTGCCGGCCTTAGTGGCATCATTATTTTTATACCGCAAATTATGATTTTGTTTGGCATGATAACCGTGCTGGAAGATACCGGTTACATGGCACGCATAAGTTTTTTAACAGATAAATTGATGCGTAAAGTTGGTTTAAACGGTAAGAGTGTAATGCCAATGATTAGTGGTTTTGCATGTGCCGTTCCGGCTATTATGAGTGCCAGAAATATCGAAAACAAAAAAGAGCGGCTGCTAACTATTATGATTACGCCGCTGATGAGTTGCAGCGCAAGGCTACCGGTGTACACTATTTTAATTGCACTCGTTATTCCTAACAAAGTATATTTTGGCTTTTTAAGTTTGCAGGGTTTAGTTATGATGGGTTTGTATTTAATGGGTACCGTAATGGCGCTTATTGTTGCTTTTGTTATGAAGTGGTTTATTAAAAGCGCAGAACGCAGTTTTTTTATTTTAGAACTACCAACTTACCGTGCACCAAGGTGGAAAAACGCTTTAACAACTATGGTTGAAAAAGCAAAAATATTTGTGTTTGATGCAGGTAAGATAATTATGATGATAAGCCTTTTGCTATGGGGTTTAAGCACTTACGGCCCGCCTAAAAAAATGGCTGCCGTTACAGCTAAATACGAACAACTAACAAAAGTTAATCCTGAACAGGCAAGAGAATTAAATAAGCAACGTAAAACAGAATTACTGCAAAGTTCCTTCGCCGGTACGCTGGGCAAAGCTATTGAACCAGCCATTCGCCCACTGGGTTACGATTGGAAAATTGGCATTGCATTAATTACCTCCTTTGCAGCCCGGGAAGTTTTTGTTGGAACAATGGCAACGTTATATAGCGTTGGCGACGATTCTGATGAAAATAATGCGACACTAAGACAAAAAATGGCCGCTGCCGTAAGAGAAGATGGCAGCAAAGTTTACAACCTCGCAACAGGTCTATCTCTATTAGTTTTTTATGTACTTGCTATGCAATGTATGAGTACATTGGCAGTTGTAAAAAGAGAAACACGTAGTTGGAAATGGCCAATGATTCAATTGGTATATATGACCGGTCTGGCGTATTTAATGAGCTGGATTATGTACCAAATTTTTATATAAGAGTTGGGCTAAGAGCCGAAAAGAGAAAAGGAGCTGAAAGAGAAAATGGGCAAAGAGCCGAAAAGAGAAAAGGAAGAAAAGAGATTTGTATTTTTCCTTTCCTCCTTTTTTCGTCTTAGGCAAATTGACTTTGTAGAAGAACAACTTTTAAAAGATTCTTAATCCTAAACTCCCTCCTTTGGAGGGTTGGGGAGGCTTTCTACCAATCCACCGCATACGTAATTTTATTTTTTACCTGCGGATATAATTTTCTGTATAATTCATTTAACACATCTTCTCTACGAGGCTCGTTGTAGTAATTATTATTAATTGCTGCCCAGTCGTTAGCACTTAAAGCCCGGCTATCGCCGCTATAACTTGCGTGCTCTTCTTGCCAACGGTAATCTTCTCTAAAAGTATTGTAGGTAATACTTTTGCGGGTTACTAAATCAATAATGTTTACCTCCATATCTGCCCTGGCAGTAAATGATAACTGTGAAATATTTACCGTAGCATACACAGTTTTGTAAATAATTTTACCGCTGGTATCACGGCCTGTTTCAACCTGTTGACTTACGTTACGACGAGATGTATAAGTCTGCGGCCGGGGAATATCAATATTCCTAAGCGTAAGATTTACTTCCCAATCTGGCAGTATATTATCACGGCGAAGGTCATAGTCGGTGTAAAAACGTGCCGGAAAGCGGCTGCTGTTTGTTCCCTTTAGTTCTCTTACCAGTGTTTGCTGAAAATATTCGTTGCTGTAGCTGCTTCCATAATTACCCCAGCCGGTGTTATAAAAATAGGAATTGTCTTGCACAGGATTTATCACCACATTCACAATAGCATTTTCATAAGCCTCACTCATTCTTGCTGTAGCATCTTCATAACCCGGAACTAATTTATCCGCCTTACTAAAATAGCCATAAGCCTTTTTAGCATCAGCACGGGTTGGCTTATCTAAAAATACCAAACCTTGTTCATAATAATCTGCCGCAGCCTGGCGCCTGGTATCGTAAATAGTTTTTTCATAATTTACCGGAGTTACAACTGCCGATGCTGCATCGTTTTCAATAATGGCATCATGCATATCCTGCAAAGTTTGGTAAGCATCAAGCACTTTATCCCAACGAGTAAGGTCGTTTGAGTTGCTGTAGCTATTTGCCTTCCTGATGTTTCTTTGCTGGGCAGCAGCATATAAAACCGGTAAGGCGCTCAATGCAATAGTATCCGTGCTATGCTTTTTTAGCGTTTTTATCGCATCAAAAATGGTTTTATCATTATCACTGCGTGATAAATACTCCTTGGTTGTATTACAACTTGCTAAAACAAACAGACTTAATAATGTGTAAAAAATGTATTTCATAATATTTTCCTCCTAATATAATATACGCAATATAAGTACCAGAGTTACATAGGCCGATGCTTGTTATAAAAAAATTAACAGCAGCAGTATTGCTTGCTTAAAGCTATAAAATTAGTTCCTTTCACATCAAAAGCTAAACAAAATTTGCCATTTATACATCTATATAACCACTTATCCTATCGATATAATTTTTTTAAATTGATTTTCAGTCCTAAAAATCAATGCAGTAAAGACTTTTAACTAAAAACAAGTAATGCCCACCACCCACTACTATAAAAAATATGGTATTATGTTTTGCATAGTACTGTATTTCTATTATCTTTGTTTTGTGAAAGGGGATAAACCGGTTATTTCTGCTCACAAAAGTTCTTTTAAGTATAGCCAACTTAATAACAACAAACTTCGCTTCTCCTCTCCATTTTGCACGTTGTGACACGTAGAGAGAAAGTGGAACACAAAGTATAGTCATGAAAAATTTATTTCTCAAAAAGTTCTTCGCTTCGCCTTCTCCTGCAGAAGAGGGTCGGAGTGAGGTTCAAAAATCGAAGCCATGAACATTGATAACACAGCCAGCCAAATGCGAAAGGGAGTTCTGGAGTTTTGTATCCTCTCTATAATTAAAGAGGGCGAAGCTTACCCTTCGGATATCATTGAAAAAATGAA
>JBBQPX010000350.1:0-3696 GCA_038216775.1 Chitinophagales bacterium | reverse complement strand
GAAGTGCCACAAAATATGAGGATACAGATTTTAACCATAACAGGAAAAGTGGTTAGAGAAATTACCAAAGACGAACTGGGGCCGATACATGTGGGTAGAAATATTACAGAATACAAATGGGATGGAACAGATGCCTATGGTGATAAATTGGCTAACGGAGTTTACCTGTATAGAGTTATTACCAATCTCAATGGTCAATCGCTTGGTAAATTTCAATCAGAAGATGCTCAAACAGATAAATACTTTAATAAGGGATATGGAAAAATGGTTATCCTTAGGTAATAAAAATTAATGAAATTTTCTAAGGCTGCTCTTTATGGGCAGCTTTTTTAATTTAGTTACCTTTGCAATAAAATTGTACAAAATATGGCTAAAATAGCTATCAACATAGCCACCGGCAGTTTACAAAAGGAAGAAATAATTGTAGGTATTGATTTAGGTACTACTAACAGCCTTGTAGCTATTATTCATCCTGAAAGTAAAAAGCCTGTTGCGTTAAAAGAACATAATAGTAAGTCTTTAGTACCATCTGTTATTCATTTTGATGAAAAAGGAAATGTAATAGTAGGCGAAGATGCAAAACAATACCTGGTTTCAGATCCTGCAAATACAATATTTTCAGCAAAAAGGCTGATGGGTAAAACCTATGGTGACGTAAAAGATAATGCCCTTGCATATAAAATTATTGATGACGGAAATGCACTCGCTAAGGTGCAGGTTGGCAGCAAATTTTATTCCCCGGTTGATTTATCATCCTTAATATTAAAAGAACTAAAAAAGCAGGCTGAACACATTTTAAAAACACCGGTAAGTAAAGCTGTTATTACGGTGCCGGCTTATTTTAACGATGCACAAAGGCAAGCAACGAGAGATGCTGGTAAACTTGCGGGATTAGACGTGTTGAGGATTATTAATGAACCTACAGCAGCAAGCCTTGCCTATGGTTTCGGTATCAACAAAGAAGAAACCAAAACAATTGCCGTGTACGATTTAGGTGGTGGCACATTCGATATCTCCATATTAAATATAGCAGGCGGCGTTTTTGAAGTGCTCTCAACAAACGGAAATACCTCATTAGGCGGAGATGATTTAGATGCAGCACTTGTTGACTATTGGATAAAAACAAATGCTTTTACCGGTGATGAAACAACACACAAACAAATACTTCGCCTTAAAGCTGAAGAAGCAAAAAAAGCTTTATCATCTGCCGGATTATTTGAATCGGATTACGAGGGTATCAAGCTTTCTATAACCAAAGAAAAATTTGAAGAGATCATAAAAGCTATTGTTGAAAAAACAATTACCTCATGCGGAAATGCATTAAAAGATGCGGGGTTGAAAAAGCAGGATATTGATGAAATTGTAATGGTTGGTGGAAGCACGAGAGTGCCATTAGTTAAAGAAATGGTGAGCGGTTTTTTTGGAAAAGCATTAAATGATTCAGTAAATCCTGATGAGGTGGTAGCATTAGGGGCAGCCATACAGGCTGATATTTTAGCTGGTAATACAACTGATTTACTGCTGTTGGATATTACACCATTATCGCTTGGGCTGGAAACTATGGGAGGCTTAATGGATGTGCTGTTGCCCCGCAACTCAAAAATACCGGCCAGAGCCAGCAGGCAATACACTACTTATAAAGATGCACAAAGCGGAATGAAAATATCAGTGTATCAAGGTGAACGAGACATGGTAAAAGATAACCGCAGGCTTGCAGAGTTCAACCTTACTGGTATTCCCGGTATGCCAGCGGGCATGCCCAAAGTAGAAATAAGTTTTTTAATAAATGCCGATGGAATATTAGTAGTTAATGCCAAAGAGCTACGTAGCGGTGTGGAGCAATCAATTGAGGTTAAGCCACAGTATGGCTTATCTGACGAAGATGTTGAAAAAATGCTGCTAGACTCCATGGAGCATGCAAAAGAAGATATAGAAACCCGTGCATTAACCGAAGCAAAAACAGAAGCAGAGCAACTGTTACAGACTACCGAAAAATTTCTGCAAAAGAATTTCGAAAATCTTACACCCGACGAGATATCAGCTACATCGCTTGCTATGCAGGCTTTGCAGCTTTCGCTGGATATGAATGATAAAAACCTGGTGCAAACAAAAACAGAAGTACTGAATGATATCTCCCGCCCTTATGCTGAAAGAATTATGGATATGGCAATTGGTAAAGCTATGAAAGGAAATAAAATTTAATTTACCTGGTAATAACTTGTAAATAATGGAATTTACCCTTAAAAATTATTCTTGTTCTTTATGTAATAAGGAAAATGCAAAACTTCTGCATACTAAGCAAGGATTTTCTATTGTCAAATGTAATAATTGTGATTTTGTTTATGTAAACCCAAGGGTGGAAAACAAACAATTGAATGCTATATACCACCATAGTTATTTTAAAAATAAGGACTATGGTTACACAGGCTACGAGCAGGAAAAAAAACTACGCATTAAAAATTTCGAGCGCTGGTTGAAAGATGCTGCTGATTTTATTCCCCAAAAAACATCTTTATTTTCTCTTGATATTGGCTGCGCAGCAGGATATTGTTTAGATGTAATGAAAGATAAAGGTTGGATTACAAAAGGTTTGGAACTTGATGAAGAAATGTGTCAGACACTTCAAAAGGGTGGTTATGATATTTCAGAAATGGAAATAGAAAATTTTGAAACGGATCAAAAGTTTTCAGTAATTACGTTGTTCGATGTAATTGAGCATATTCCAAATCTTGATGCAACTTTTAGCAAATTTAATTCTCTGTTGGAAAAAGAAGGTGTTGTAATAATTGTAACGCCAGATTATAATAGTTTTCAACGAAAATTATTTGGCAAAGCATGGTTTCAGTATAAGCCAATTGAACATATCCAGTATTTTGACGCAAACACATTAAAGGCATTTGCTGAACGCAACGGATTAGAGATTATCTACAAAAAAAAATGTGGACAGTATGCAGATACCAACTTTTTAATTAACAGGTTAAATTACTACCATTTTACATTTTTCGCAAAAACTTTCGATAGATTATTTAAGTTTCTAAGATTGAAAAATAGTTTTTTTTACACTGATACTGGTAGTTTATTTGTCATTCTTAAAAGTAAGTAAATAAAAATTTTCAGCAGCTCGTGCAGCAAGTATTACAAACAAAGGGTAAATTGAAAGTATAAACCTGTTATGATAATCGTCACATTGAAAAACGATGGCTAAAGCATAAATCAAAATCGTTGTAAGGAAGAAAATAATTACGCCTTTACTGAAGTACGCTTTCTTAATAAAAAAACTGCAAAAGGCAAGCAAATAAACCGGAATAATATTCAGCAATAGAAAATAATTATGCACACTGCTATAGTAATTCCTCGTCATTAAAAAAAAGTACTGCGTTTTTATTCCTGCAAATTTTAGAAAGTGAGAAAAGTTGTGGGTAACGTAATACCAGAGATGATAAACAGGGCTTCCGGTACTTGTAAGATTCAGTTTTTGATAAGGTCCTGCTGATGGTAAATCACAAATAATACATTCTTCTTCAAATCCCTGCGTTATACTCCAATCGTGAATTGTTGCGAAGGCGGTGTTTATAAGGAAATATCCTATTGTCAGCATTAAAAATGAACCAATTGCTAAAATTATTTTCCATTTTCTATCGGCATAATAAAAGAGATATAAATAAATGCCTACTGCTAATAGCAAGCCAAGTGGCC
>JBBQPX010000349.1:0-3697 GCA_038216775.1 Chitinophagales bacterium | reverse complement strand
TTCGATTTGTATAAAACAGACAGCAATTACTTACCGGAAAAAGTAAATCGTTTTTTTGATACACTTAATCTACAGAAGGGATTTTCTAAATTATTGCTGGATGTACCTACTGCAATTATTCAGGTTTTATTTGGTCTTATTCTGCTTGCTTTTTATCATCCGTTTTTTATTGCATTTGGCTTAATACTCGCCATAACACTTTGGATAGTAATATTTTTTACCAGCAAAAAAGGATTGTCAACAAGTATTGAAGAAAGCACGTACAAATATGATTTTGTTGCGTGGATGCAGGAAGTTGCAAAATCTGTAAAGGCTTTTAAATTAAATCACGAAACGGATTTAGCCGAAAAAAAAGCAGATGATATTATAGTTGATTACTTAAAAACACGCACCAGCCATTTTGGCGTATTATTATTTCAATACAAATCATTAATACTGTTTAAAACTTTGGTTACAGCCTTTTTATTGGTTGTAGGTTGTTTTTTGCTCGTTACTCAAAAAATTAATATCGGCGAGTTTATAGCGGCAGAAATTGTAATACTAAGCATTATTGCCTCGGTTGAAATAATAATTAAAAATTTAGATACTGTGTATGATGTATTAACGGCTGTAGAAAAATTATCGTCAGTAACCGAAAATTGTATAGAAGAAAATGGACCCTTTACCCTTTCCTCAAATTCGATTGAAATAGAGTTAAAAAACTTTAGTTTTTCATACCCAGACAGGAAACCATTGTTGAATAATTTGAATTTAAAAATACCGGCTAACAAAACCTTGTGCATTACAGGTGAAGAAAATTCTGGTAAATCAACCTTGCTAAAAATATTAAGCGCACACTATAATAAGTTTGAAGGAAGTTTTCTGATTAATAATATCCCCTTTGGCAACTATGATATTAATACCGTGAGAAGTAAAACGGGCATTTATTTTCAGGAGATAGCATTATTTACAGGAACCGTTATGGAAAATATAACCATGGGCAGGGATACTGTTACACCGGAAGACATTGTAAACACGGCACATGAACTGGGTTTCGAAAATTTTTTACATACCCTACCAGCAGGCTTCGAAACAATAATTGATATGAACGGGTATAAATTACCAGCCAGCATTGCACGTAAAATTTTATTGTTGAGAGCATTGGTACATAAACCAGCATTAATTCTTTTGGAAGAACCATGGCAGGGCCTTGAAAAAAAATATGGAAATAAAATAATGAGTTTTATACAGGCCAATATTACAAATGCCACTATAGTTGTTGTAAGCAACAATATAGAATTTGCAAAAAAATGCGACTATGCTTTTGAATTAAAAAACGGCGAAATAAATCTTTTAAAATAAAATGAAAACAAATAAGCAATTTAAAGCTACCTTAACTATTTACCAAGGCGATAAAAAAAGCAAAGTGAAATATTGGTTTATAGCCATTTTAATTTTTTTATTGGCTATTCTATTTCTTCCCTGGACCCAAAACATAAATGCCAATGGCGATGTAACCACTTTATATCAAGAGCAACGCCCGCAGCAAATTAACTCGCCCATTTCCGGCAAAATAATAAAATGGTGGGTTAAAGAAGGCGATGTGGTAAACAAAGGTGATACCATTTTACAGATATCTGAAATTAAGGAAGAATACCTGGACCCTAACCTGGTAGGGAGAACACAGCAACAGGTGGATGCAAAAAAAGACGCTATTCAATATTATAAAGGAAAAGTGTCGACTGTTGGCACGCAGATTTCTGCACTTAACCAAGCCAGAGAATTAAAGCAGCAACAGCTAAATAATAAAATGCAGCAGCTGCAAAATAAATTAAATGCAGACCGTGCAGAAATGGAAGCAGCCGAAAATGAATATGAGCTTGCAAAAGACCAATACGAGCGTCAGCAAAAAATGTATAAAGAAGGTTTAGTATCGCAAACACAATTGCAACAGCGAAATCTGTCTTTTCAAAATACGCAGGCAAAAAAAATTATGCTGCAAAACAAGCTGGCACAAACTCAACAGGAATTTACAAACATTCGTATTGAACAAAATAGTGTACAACAGGATTATGCCGAAAAAATAAGCAAAGCAGAGGGCGACCGTTATCAAAGCTTTACACAAATTGCATCAGGTGAAGGCGATGTAGCAAAATTAGAAAATCAGGTTAGTAATTACACCATTAGAAATGGTATGTACATTATTACCGCACCGCAAGACGGGCAAATAATTCAGGCCAAAAAAGCAGGCATTGGAGAAATATTAAAAGATGGCGAAACAATAACGGTGATAGTACCTTCAAAAATAAATTATGTGGTGGAGATGTTTGTAAAACCAATTGATTTGCCTTTGATTGAAATTGGCCAGAAAGTGCAATTTACGTTTGATGGATTTCCGGCTATTGTATTCAGCGGCTGGCCCGAAGGGAGTTATGGCACTTTTGGCGGAAAAGTAGTTTCGTACGAAAACAGCATTAATGCCAACGGCATGTTTCGTGTGTTGGTTGCCGAAGATACGAGCGATCAGAAATGGCCACGACAATTAAAAATTGGCAGTGGTGCTAAAGGTATTGCGCTGTTGAAAGATGTACCCGTGTGGTATGAACTGTGGAGAAATATCAATGGCTTTCCGCCAGATTATTATAAAACAAATGCAAAAAAAGATAACGTAGAAAAATGAAACTAAAAGAATTTTTACTGGTAATTTCAGTGTTGACTTATAGCACGTTATCGGCCCAGCAAATATCAAAAACCTTACAGGCAGAAGCAGTTTTGGAAGTTGTAAGGCAGTTTCACCCTGTTGTAAAACAAGCAAATATTTCTGTTGATAAATCTAAAGCTGAAATATTAAATGCCCGGGCAAATTTTGATCCTGTATTAAACACTTATTTTACCGAAAAAACTTTTAATGGTGTAAATTATTACAAAGACATTTCACCAGAATTAAAAATACCAACCTGGTATGGTGTTGATGTATATGCAGGCCTTGATGAACTAACTGGAAGCCGAACCGACCCTTCGTTAACGCTTGGGCAGAGTAGTTATATTGGCTTAAATGTGCCTTTGGTAAAAAACCTGGTTATAGATAAACGCAGAGCTGCTTTACAACAGGCAAAAATATTTAATGATATGGCACTAGCCGAGCAACAACTGATTATTAACGATTTGTTTATGGATGCTATGGAAGCGTATTGGTTGTGGGTAAAGGCTTATAGCGTGTACAAGGTAGTTGAAAGCGCAGTTGAAACCAGCGAAAACAGAAGGCAGTTTGTTGTAAAAACTTATAACAATGGCGAGTGTGCTGCCATTGATACTACTGAAGCTCTAAGCCAACTGCAAAATTTTCAATATTTAAAAAATGAACGTTGGCTAAACTTTCAAAATGCTGGTTTAATGTTGTCTTCTTTTTTTTGGACCAGTAGCAATGCTCCATATCAACTTGACGAATCTGTAGTGCCTGATAGCGCATGGGAAAATGAAGTGATACCAGCAGCCTTTAATGTATCGTTACCGGATTTACTTGCAGTTGCTGATAAAAATCATCCGTACATAAAAATTTATAATTACAAAGCTGATGTTTTGGGGATTGAAAAGAAATTAAAATTTCAAGACCTATTGCCTAAAGTAGATTTTAGATATAATTTTTTAGCAAAAGGTTACGACGTACAAAAAACGATTATTGGTGCAACGCCTTTTAGAAACAATTATCAGTTTGGGG
>JBBQPX010000348.1:0-3736 GCA_038216775.1 Chitinophagales bacterium | reverse complement strand
CCACTTAATCTCAATGGAAATTATAATCTTTCGTCGAACATTACGGTGGGTATTCCCTTTAAGAAAATGAAAGGTAGCAGTGTAAACTTTTCTAATTCCCTTAATTATGGCCGCAGCCTTAGCATGTTGTACAAACAGGTTAACGTAACCAATACATTTACTGTTACACAATCAGCAGGTTTAAATTTGGATATAAAAGATAAGTTCAATGTTGGGCTAAAAGCAAAAGTATCTTACTCGCAAGCCAAATACAGTATAGCACTTGGTAAAAACAATACGGACTATTTTACACAAACCTATTCAACAGACATAAATTATTTCATCACAAAATCATTTATTATTTCAACTGATTTTGATTACATCCGCTACACAGGTCAATCAACCGGTTTTAATAGAAGTATTCCTTTGTGGAATGCCAATATTGCCAAACAATTCTTTAAGAAGAAGAATGGCGAACTTAAATTTTCTGTAAATGATTTACTTAATCAAAACCAAAGTATAACCCGTAGCCAGGGAGAAAATTATTATTCCGATAACCGCACTGTAGTTTTGAAACGTTATTTTCTATTGACTTTTACCTACAACTTAAATAAGTTTGGCGGTAAGGCGCAGCAAGTTAGTAAGGGCAATGTTTCCAAAGGTAACGGTAGCGGTGGTGCTGGTAAAAAAATACAGCAACAGGCCGAACCATTATTTTAAAAAATTCACCTATTTTTTGAGAAATTTATTTTACTCAAAACCACAAGTTTTCCTATTAATCGTCTTTATTTCCACCGCCATTGCCGCCTCCATTTTTTCCAGCTCTTGATAAACTGAATTTGGAATCACCGAATTTGTAACTAAACGAAACCCTGAAGTTTCTAACGTTCCACCTGCGGTAAGAATCCTGGAAAAATTGTTCCGTATCATAAATAGTTCCCCAACGGCGTGTGTTAAAAACATCGTCGATACCAAACGTAATGGATGCCTTTTTATCTTTTAAAAATTCTTTCTTCAAGGCAAAATCAGAATCAAATTGCGATTTTCTTTTTCCCTGTGGAATTACAGTTGGCGATTCATAATCTGCAATAAACTGAAAACTAAGATTATTAAAAACTGATTTGTTTTTTGTTTCTATTTTATAGTTAGCTATAATTTTAGCCTCCCAGTTTACGCCATTGTTACTAAGGTTCAGATTATTAACTTTAGCATTAACAGTTCTGTATTGCAGGTTAAATGTGGGCGTAATATCCAGATTTTTTGCAGGCTTATGTTGTAGCGTTAACTCAATACCATAGCGGTTTGTAGTACTTGCGTTAATATAAGTATTTAAAATTGCGTTAGGGTCAACGGCTGCATTGTTTAACTGCTGATATTGAGCCGCAGTTATAGTATCGCTATACTGAGTAATATCCCGTGGATTACTTCTGAAATAAAGCACACCTAAAAAATTTCCTTTCTTATAATTTCTGCTGTAATTAAACTCAAAGGAGTTAACGTACTCTGGTTTAAGGTTAGGATTTCCCTGTCGGATGTTTGACGGGTCGTTAATATCAATAAACGGATTTAGTTGCCAAAACCTTGGCCTGCGAACTCTTCTGCTGTAATTGAATTGTAATTCATTATCCTCGTTCAGTTTTTTTGTAACAAACACACTGGGAAATAAAGCATCCCAGATATTATTTATCTGCGTAGGATAATCATAACCAAATTTATAAGCACTGTCAATTAACTCGCCTTTAAAAGTAGCCTGTTCGGCTCTTAAACCTAATTGATAGCTGAATTTATCTTTTTTATAAGAATAGGTTACATAAGCTCCATTTACGGCCTCGTTATAAGTATAGTTATTACTTAAAGGCAGCTTAATATCCTGACCTGTAGTTTTTGCAAATGCATCATAAACGCTTGTAAATTTGCTGTAGTTCGTTCTAAAGCCTACTTCCAGTTTGGTAAACTCGCTAATGGGATTGCTATAATCAATCTTAAAAGTAAATTCCTTTTCATCACTGTTCCCATCATTATATACTTCCGATTTTGGCTGATATTCACTACCATCCGGATTAAAAAAAGTGTTGATGATATCAGCATGGTTGCCGCGGCCACCGTAGTTGTAACTCAAATCTGCAGTAAGCTCCTTACCTTCTTTAGGAAAATTATATTTGTAATTGAGGCCGGTGCGGTTTCTGTCAAAATTATTGTTCTCGTCAGATATACGGTAACCATAGCGTTGCAGCATCTGATTGTTGTTTAAGTACTCCTGATCCTGTGTTTGCAAGCTGCCAAAAATACCCTGGTTAAAACTTTGGGTAACGGTAAGTGTATTTCTATTGCTTAAAAATATGTCTGCACCAAACCGCAGCGAATTAAAATTACGGTCTCTCTCATTTAATGAGTATTGATTAAAGTAATCGGTAATAGCGCCACCGCTTTTATTTTGCCTTAAAGTACTTCCTTTAGCTTTTCCGCCAGACTGATTATGCCCAGCACTTACAAAAAAATTAAACATTCCATGTCTTAAATTTACATTGAGATTGCCCGCAAAAACTTTTGGTGTACCAACACTTAGTGACGCAACTCCATTTAAACCAATTCTCTTATTCTTTTTTAATACCACGTTAATAATACCGCCGGATGTTGATGCATCAAATTTTGCCGATGGGTTAGTAATCAGTTCAATTTTTTCAATGTGATCAGCCGGTATCTGGTCAAGTGTTAACAAAGTTGGCCTGCCATCAATAAATATCTGGGGCGTGCTGTTTCTTAATTCTACATTGCCGTCGATATCAACTGAAACGGAAGGGATATTTTTCATTACATCAACGGCGGTTCCACCGGTAGCTACAAGGCTTTTCTCCACATTAAATACTTTGCGGTCTATACCCATTTGCAACGCAGGCTTACTGCTGGTAACCACTACTTCATCCAGCTTTTTAAAATCTGTTTCCAATTCAATATTACCAAGATCTTTTTCAAAACCAATCCTACCTTCTCCATTTGCATCAATAATAATATCCTGCTCAAAATTTTTAAATCCCAATGCAGTTATTATTAATTTAAAACGCTGCCCTTGCACAATATTTTGAAATTTAAATTCTCCATTCGGCTTTGTTAACATACCATCTATAAGATTGGCAGTTTTCTTTTTTTCTGCCGGATAAAGTTGTATTGATGCAGCTTCAATTGCTTTACCGGTCATTTTATCAATTACTTTTCCGTAAATTTCGTTGACCTTTGATTTGTCTTTATTTCCAGAAATATTAATTTCCTGTGGCTGCTCTGGCTCCACCTGCGAAAACAAATTTGTAAATGATAAAATTGAAATTAAAAAGAGTAAGTAAATTTTCATGCTTATAATTTGGGAACTTTAATGACTGAAGATACAGTCTGCAAAAATAGTTTTCACTTATGTAAACAGTAATTTTTTACATTAAAATTAATACCGCAAAGGTAGCCCATGTTACCACCGGCACCAAGGCGGCTATATGTAAATAAGGTTGTTTATAAAGGTATAGTACCGTTTATAAAATATTTTTTGTTTAAACAGTAACATCAATTTTTGTTGCAATTATTTATGGATAACTGCATCCTGATTTTTTGATGATATTTACAGGCTTTCTACACCAAAGCTAATTACCCAAAAACGTAACAATGTATTTGATAACGAAAAAAAATAAACCCAATACTACATGTATAATATCATATTGCAAATGCTAAACGTATTATTGTTGATGAACTACGCAAGTTAATTTCCAGTGCT
>JBBQPX010000347.1:0-3737 GCA_038216775.1 Chitinophagales bacterium | reverse complement strand
ACCCCGATAATTTTTCTGCTAGGTATTTTTTGCAGGAAACTGTTAATACTTTTTTAGTGGGTAGTCTTATTTTTGCAGCTTTTACTTTCATTGATTTTTACAAACTCATAAAAATAAACCAAGCAGCTGCGGATAATTTAGAACAACAACTGGATCCCCAAAAATCTGATAATAAAGAGGAACAAATTATAAGTATTGAAGTAGAAAATGCCCCATTCAAAATAAATACCTCCACATTCCTTTTCGCCAATGCTGATGGCAATTATGTAACTTTTTATATGGTTGAAGGCGAATCTGTTGTAAAGCACCTGAAAAGAATGTCCTTAAAAAATCTGGAAGACCAGCTGAAAAACATTTCACCATATATTATTAAAACACATCGGGCTTACCTTGTAAACACTAAAAACATCCTTCATATGACAGGTAATGCGCAAGGTTACCAACTTTATTTTAGCAAAATAGATTCTGCTGTACCCGTTTCTAGAGCAATTATTCCCGCTTTTAAAGCTGTGATGAATAACAAATAGGCTGTCAGCCGTAAATAAAGCTTGTTTATCATCACAAAAGACTGTATTTCATCACCTATATTTTTCCGCATTTTACTACTGCTATAGTTTTGCTTTTAAATTAAAAGCGTAACATGTTAAAAAATAAGAGCAACCTTATCATTTTTGTTTTCTGTATATTAAAACTAACCCTTCATCTTATTGGCGATTCTAATTCTGGTTATCAGGGTGATGAACTTTTACATATAGAAACGGGGAATCATCCGGCATGGGGTTATATGGAGTTCCCTCCGGTAATTGGATGGCTGGCTTACGTACAAAATCTTTTTAATTCGCAATCTGTATTCGTTCACCATATATTTTCGCATATTGCTTCGTTGCTGATATTAGTTTTGATTGCTAAAACAGTAATTAAACTTGGCGGCAAAAACAGAGCTGTCTTTATCGTTTTACTTTGCATGATCGTAGCTCCCTGTTTTGGCAGGTCGCAGCAACTTTTTCAACCGGTAGTTTTTAGCCAGCTTTGCTGGATATTTTCCTTTTACTGCCTTGTAAATTTTATAAAATCACCCGGTAATAAAAATTTGTTTTATCTGGTTTTTAGTCTTGCCTTGGGTTTAATGACTAAATATGACATGGCATTTTTTATGGCGGGGTTAGTAAGTTTACTTTTTTTTAAAACAACAAGAGAGCAAATTCTTACTCAATCTCTTTTGAAGTATGTCTTACTGTTTTTAATACTGATATTGCCCAACTTGCTTTGGCAATACTTTAATGATTTTCCTGTACTGCAAATGTTTTCACGACTATACCAAATGCAGCTGGATAAACTATCTGCTGGTAGCGTTTTTAAAGATCTGGCAATTTCTCTAAATCCTTTAACGGCTTTGTTTTGGTTTGCAGGATTGATATTTATGTTTAACTCAAAAAATAAAAATATATACAGGCCGCTAGCTGTTTCAATTGTTATAACTATTTTGTTTCTGGCTATAAGTAAAAGCAAAGCGTATTATTTTTACCCAGCTATGATATTCCTTTTGATATTTGGAAGCATCTGGTTTGAGCAGTTTGTACTTGCAAAAAAAAGCTGGATAATGTACCCGGCGACAGCTTTATTACTTGCATCTGGTTGCATCATGATACCATTCGGCCTTGCTGTTATGCCTTTGCAATCATTTATAAATTTTGCGCATTTAAAAAAAGTAGACGGACACTATGAAGTACAGAACCAGGAATATTATGCAAAACAAAAATCGTACAATACACTAACAGCACTTAAAACAGTTTATGATAGTTTGCCTGTTCAAGAGCAGAAAGATTGCATGATATGGGGCAAACATTACAGTCAGGCCGGTATAGTAAATTTGTATAAAGAAAAGTATGGCTTACCAAAGGCATTTTCTTATCATGGCAGTTTTTACATGTGGGCACCACATGGGCCAATGCCCGAAACTGTTATTGCATATACAAATGGAGAAGCAAGTATAAATTTTTTCCGTACTTTTTTTAATAATGTTATTCCAGTAAAGCAGGTATATAATCCTTATGCAGATTTTGATAAGGATTTATGGCAAACCATTTACATCTGCAAAGAGCCCAAACAAACATTTGATGATTTGAAGGATGCGTTCAGTAAACGAATATTCGAATAAAAAAAAGCCAATGCCAATAAAAAATTAACTACAGCCAATGCATGTTTTTGCACTACCGAATTAAAATTGTAGTTCCCTGTTCCCTATGCACGGTTCCATCAACATCAACAGCTTCAATCATCCATACATAAGTCTGCATTTCCTGCTTTTGCCCGTTAGTGCGTCCATCCCATCCTGGCCTGTCGCTTGCCATTTGATAAACCATTTTCCCCCATCTATCAAAAACCCTGAAATAATTTACTTTCATAAAGCTTAATAAATTAGGGCGCAGGTAATCATTATTACCATCACCATTTGGTGTAAATACGGTTGGTACATAAATAGCGATTTTTTTATGCGTTTTTACCAATTGGGTATCAACAGTAAGGCAACCGGTGGTGGACTTTAGTTGTATGGTATATAACTGTTCAGTTAAACCTTTAAACACAGGTTTGTAACTGTACCGGGTATCAAGGTTTGTACCTGGGCTCCAAAATGCTGTAACACCAATATTTCTGGCTTGCAACTGTTCTGCAAAATTCATTATAGCATCCTTGTCCGGATATGTAATTCCTTTAGATGGTGCATCTATAATAACATTTATATTTTTAGTAGTTATTGTTTGCGGGCATTGGTTTGTATTTACTGATAGGCTGATAGAATAAGCACCTGCAGCGGGATATTTGTAAACGGGGCTTTTAAAAGTGGAACCATCTCCGTTTCCAAAATCCCATAAATAATTAAGATTTGTTGCTGTGTTGTTGTAGGTTTTATTCACCAATGGCAAGGTTAAATCAACACATATTGGTTCTACAAAAAAATCAGCCTTAGCAAAAGGAAATATTTTTACATTTTGCGAAGTGCTGTCGGCGCAACCTTTATCAGAAGTAGCTACCAGCTTCACTACAAAATCGCCGGAATTTTGATAGCTATGTGTTACATCTTTTGTTGTTTCTGTTGTACCATCCCCCAGCGTCCACAAGTATAGTAAACTACCTGTTGAGATATTGCTGCCGTTAATAAAATTAAACTGATTATTATTAAAGCATTGTTGTGCATTTGGCTCGGAGAATCCAATAACCGGATTCGGATTTACCGAAACATCGAAAGCAGAATCAGCCGGACAGCCTTTATCTGAAGTAACAGAATGCTTAACTTTGTAAGCGCCTGGCAAAGCATAAGAATAAATAACATCTTTAGTGATTGCCGTATTTCCATCTCCTAAATCCCAAACGTATTTCATGGTTCCATTACCAATTGTACTGGTGTTATTAAATAAAAACTGATGGTTTTTAAAACATTGATTATTTGCATTTACATTGTAAAAGCCAGCAAGTGGACTATCAAATACATGTACGCTGTCTTTCAAACTATCGATGCATCCATTATCTGATGTTACTATTAATTTCACTTCGTAGTTCCCGGGTAAAAGATAACTGTGAGTTACATCCATAGTGTTTGCTGTTGTTCCATCTCCCAAATCCCAAACGTACTGCATAGTACCAGATGCCATTGTACTGGTGTTTGTAAAAACAAACTGATGATTTTTAAAACATTGAATACGTGAATCAGGAGTAAACGCCGCAGCAGGTTTTGGAAA
>JBBQPX010000346.1:0-3745 GCA_038216775.1 Chitinophagales bacterium | reverse complement strand
ACACCTTCGTTTACGCCCGTAAAAAAACTATCGCGGTTTAGGTAATCCATGCGGTCCACATCAAGCTGGCCACTTACTAACTGGTACAAAAACTTTTTATGGTAACGGTCGGTAAAAATTTCTAAAGCAAGGTTTAGCTGTCCGTTAAATGACTTGTTAAGATCCTCAATTATCAGTAAAGATAAATCCTCGTGGTGCATACTTTCTACAAGCACATGCTCCAACGCATGGCTAAAAGGGCCATGGCCAATATCGTGTAAAAGGATAACAATTTTTGCTGCCTGTTCTTCATCGGCGGTAATTTCAACGCCTTTGTTTTTAAGTTCGCTAAGTGCAATGCCCATTAAATGGTATGCCCCCAAAGCATGATGCAGCCTTGTGTGTACGGCGCCTGGGTAAACTAAACTAGCCAAAGCCATTTGGTTAATGCGGCGTAGGCGCTGAAAATAAGGATGAGCAACTACCTGGGCTATTAGTTCATCATCAATGGTAATAAAACCATAAACCGGGTCGTTAATTATTTTTCTAAAGGCCATTAAAGATTTTGTGTTTGTATGTTTTTTGTTTTGGGTTGATGCCAAACTCTATATGTTAAAAGATTTACAAAGCTAAATAAAGCAGAGCATCCTTAATATAAAAAATTAAATTTGTATGGATTGGAAAACAACTGCGAGTTTCGCTAAGATAAAAGTTGAATAAAGGTATTCTGTACTAGACTGGTTATTTCTCACTAAATAAATGAAAAGTAATAATACAGCAGTTACCTATTAAATCAATTTTAATAATGTTGGGTACAAAAATAAAATTAAAATCTTCTTAATTAATCTTCTCCATTTCCCTCGCCATTGGGGAGGATAGGTGGGGCTTCTAAATTTTAAATATGAGCACTGTAGCAAAAATTCTTTGGGTAGATGATGAAATTGACAGCCTTACATCGCAAGTGATGTTTTTAGAAAATAAAGGATATGAGGTGCATACAAAAACCAACGGATTTGATGCAATAGAGTATGTAAAAGATAATATTGTGGATGTGGTGCTGCTAGATGAAACCATGCCCGGCATTACCGGCCTGCAAACGCTGCAGCAGATAAAAGAAATAAAGAGCAATTTGCCGGTTGTTTTAATTACTAAAAACGAAGCCGAGAATTTAATGGACGAGGCGATTGGTTCGCAGATAAGTGATTATTTAATTAAGCCCGTAAACCCAAACCAGGTTTGGTTGAGTTTAAAAAAACTGATTGATAATAAAAGACTGGTTGCTGAAAAAACAACGTCGGCATATCAGCAGGAATTCAGGAGTTTATTTATGTCGCTAAACAGCAACCCGAATTATAATGAGTGGATGGAGATTTACCGCAAGCTCGTTTATTGGGAACTGGAGATGAAGAAAAGCGACAGTCCGGAAATGCAGGAGGTTTTTCACACACAAAAAACAGAAGCAAACACCGAGTTTTTTAAATTTATTTCGAGAAACTATGCAAGTTGGGTTAACCCTAAAAGCCCCGATGCGCCTATAATGAGCCATAATCTTATGAAGTTTAAGGTTTTTCCGCACTTGGAAAAAGGCACGCCTTTATTTTTTGTTTTGGTTGATAATTTACGCTTTGACCAATGGAAAACCATTCAGCCGATTTTTGCTGAAAGCTTTCGCATACATGAAGAAGAAACTTTTTACGCCATACTGCCAACAGCAACGCAATATGCACGTAACGCCATTTTTGCGGGGATGATGCCTATTGATATTGAAAAGAAATTTCCGCAGCAATGGAAAAATGATGATGAAGATGGCGGTAAAAATATGTTTGAAGAAGAATTTTTTAAGGCTCAATTAAAAAGTATGGGTAAGGGAGATTTAAAATATTCTTACACAAAAATTACCAATAACCACGATGGGCAAAAACTGGTTGATAATATTCATAACATGATGGAAAACGATATTAATGTTATCGTGTATAATTTTGTGGATATGCTTAGCCATGCACGTACCGAAATGGAAGTTCTTAAAGAACTCGCAAGCGACGAAACAAGCTACCGCAGCATTACCGAAAGTTGGTTTACGCACTCGCCATTGCACCAGGCGCTTAAAAAAATATCTGATAAAAAATTAACCATGATAGTGGCTACCGACCATGGCAGTGTGCGGGTAAATACACCGGCAAAAGTTATTGGTGACAAGCAAACTACCGCAAACTTGCGCTATAAACATGGGCGTAACTTAAATTATGAACCTAAAGATGTGTTAGCTTTCCGTGACCCGAGAGAAGCCGGTTTGCCGGTGCCCAATGTAAATTCTTCTTTCATATTTGCAAAAGGCGATTTGTATTTATGTTATCCTAACAATTACAATCATTTTGCAAATTATTATCGTAATACGTTTCAGCATGGCGGCATAAGTTTGGAGGAGATGATTGTGCCGGTGATTAGGATGACGAATAAGTAAGAACCCCAAACCCCTAAAGGGGCTTAGTAATAGTTTTTCGAAATAAAATTGCATGCTGATTGGTAAAAGTGATTTTATTTATCAACGTTTGTTGAAAAAGTTATTTTTTATTCAACTGCAAAAGGAGGAAGTTGCACTTAATTAAAAAGAGCTAAAAGCCCCTTTAGGGGTTGGGGTTATATGAAATACACACAACATAATTTAGATAAGATAGAAAAAGTTGCTGAAGATTGCGGTTATGTTATTCGTTATGAAAGAGGAACTTTTCAAAGCGGTTACTGCATTCTGCAGGATCGTAAAGTCATTGTTATCAATAAATTTTTTCAAACAGAAGGCAGAATGAATGCACTAATTGATTTAATGCCGCTTTTACAAATAAACTTCGACGCACTTACACACGATAGCCAAAAGGTGTATGATGAGGTGATGAGTGTGGTGGTGAATAAATAGCAAATAGGCAATAAAAAATAAAGGCAAGTTTGCTTTTGGTAAATCTCAACCCTACCAACCAATTCCTTAAATTTGTAGGGTGCAAAGCCCCTCTTTAAAAATAACGTTTCTTGGTACTGGCACCAGTACTGGCGTGCCCATGATTGGCTGCAACTGCGCCGTATGTACATCCATAGAAAAAAAAGATAAACGTTTACGCTCCAGTATTTTAATTGAAAGTGATACAACTACTATTGTTGTGGATACCACGCCAGACTTCCGTTATCAGATGCTTAGGGCGAATGTGAAGAAACTTGATGCTGTTTTATTTACACATCCGCATAAAGACCATATTGCCGGATTAGATGACGTTCGTGCATTTAATTTTTTCCAGCAAAAACCTATGGAGCTTTACGCTAATTCACTAACTGAAGAAGCAATAAAAAGGGAGTTTGCCTATGCGTTTTCTGATAAAAAAATTCCCGGTTTGCCCGTGCTTAATTTAAACACTATAGATGGCGGACCTTTTGTAGTTGGCGATATTCCAGTAACTCCTGTATTAGTTTGGCATTATAAAATGCCTGTGCTCGGCTTCCGCTTTGGAGATTTTACTTATATAACTGATGCCAATAAAATTGAGCCGTTAGAAAAGGAAAAGATAAAGGGCAGTAAAGTTTTGGTTTTAAATGCACTTAGAAAAGAATCGCATATTTCTCATTTTACGCTTGATGAAGCGATTGCGATTTCTCAAGAATTAGGTATTCCGCAAAGCTATTATACGCATATAAGTCATCAGTTGGGGCCTCATCAGCAAATTAGCAAAGAACTTCCGGAGGGTATTTTCTTAGCCTTTGACGGACTGCAGGTTACAGTTTA
>JBBQPX010000345.1:0-3747 GCA_038216775.1 Chitinophagales bacterium | reverse complement strand
GCCTATGGCAGAAACATGGTATAACATGCTGATGATTCTGGCTGTTGCAACAATGGTTATCGGTAACCTGTTTGCTTTGCGCCAGCAAAATATAAAGCGCTTTTTGGCTTATTCATCTATTGCACAGGTTGGTTTTATTTTAGTTGGTATCAGCGGTAGTTCAAACGCAAGTATAACCGCCGTAGTTTATTTTATTTTGATTTATGTTTTTTCCAATTTAGCGGCATTTGGTGTAGCCGCAGCAATATCTGCAAAAGCCAATAGAGAAAATATTGACGATTATAAAGGGCTTTATAAAAGCAATCCTTTTTTAAGCTGGGTGCTTGCACTGGCATTATTTTCTTTAGCAGGTATTCCGCCAACGGCGGGATTTTTCGGCAAATTATTTTTAATTACAGCCGGTGCAGCAAAGGGCAGTTATCTGTTTATAATTATCGCAGCACTCAATATGATGATATCGCTGTATTACTATTTAAGAGTGATACGTTCAGTTTTTATGGAGCAGGCCGACGAGCCGATGGATAAAATAAAAATTGAGCCGTCAGCAAAACTGGCATTGATAATTTGTGCTGCAGGTATAGTATTAGTTGGTTTATTAAGCTGGATTTATAATTATATTCAAATGTTGGTTTAGAAAGCTTCGAGAAGTTTAACTAAATTTCTTAAACCTTCTAAACCTTTCTAAACTTCCCACAATGGCTATTAATAAAAACCACGAATTTGAAGAATTAGATGGCGTTAAATGCGGCATAGTGGAAAAGAATGTATTGCCGCAAAGAGTCGACTTCTTAAAAAAACTATTAGAGTTTAATAAGTTTACAGTTGTGGTAGTACCATCGCCGCCGCCAAAAGCAGCACCTGTTGCAAAACCTGCGGAGGGAGAAGAAATTGCAGTACCACAACCCGAAGTAAAATTACCAGAAACATTTACTGTTGGTGTTACCGACTATACCTTCAATACTATTAATGCTATTTATGGCAGACTGTTAAAAACTCCCAACGGGCATGTGGTTACCATGGCTTACTGGCAGCAGAAAGAAGCCGTAAGCCACGATGAAATTCCTTATTACGAGCATCCGTAAAACTTTATTTTCCTTTTTTAATTCTGTTAAAATCAATGTCAGCTTGCATTCTATCGGTATGATGAGAATCAGTTTGTTGCATGAGTAATGTTTTTAAATGTATCGTCAACATGATTTAACTCTGCATTATACAAAAGATTATACATCATGAAAAAAAATGCAAAAGCTGAAAAGCATATCTACTTTTTTGGTGGCGGTAAAGCAGATGGAAATGAATCCATGAAAAATTTATTGGGTGGAAAAGGAGCTAACCTGGCTGAAATGGCAGGGCATCCGAAGTTAAAATTACCGGTACCACCGGGTTTTACGGTAACTACAGAAGTTTGTACTTACTATTACCAAAACAAGAAATCATACCCCAAAGCAATAAAGGTACAGGTGGATGAAGCAATGGGAAAAATGGAAAAACTTACCAGTAAAAAATTTGGCGACGAAAAAAATCCCTTATTGGTTTCCATCCGTTCTGGTGCAAGGCGAAGTATGCCGGGCATGATGGAAACAGTGCTGAATGTAGGATTAAATGATAAAACTATTGCTGGCCTGATTGCACAAAGTGGCGATGAACGTTTTGCTTATGATGCCTACCGCCGCCTGATAATGATGTATGCTGATGTGGTGATGGAAAAGGGAAATGCTGTTGAGGTAAAGGATGGCAAAGGGATACGCAAACTTCTGGATGAAAAGCTAGGACATATAAAAAAGAAAAAAGGATACAGCAGTGATACAGAACTTACTGTGGATGAGTTGAAAGAACTGGTAAAGGATTATAAACTAACTGTAAAAAAAGTGTTAGGAAAAGAATTCCCCCAAGATCCTAGGGAACAAATGTGGGGAGGTATTGGTGCTGTGTTCAGCAGCTGGAATGGTAAACGTGCTATAGAGTACCGCCGGATTGAAAAAATACCTGACGAATGGGGAACTGCAGTAAATGTTCAGGCCATGGTGTTTGGCAATATGGGTAATGATAGTTGCACAGGTGTTGGCTTTACACGTAATCCCGGCAACGGTGAAAATAAATTTTATGGTGAGTACCTGGTGAATGCACAGGGAGAAGATGTGGTGGCAGGTATAAGAACGCCTGCACCGGTGAATCAATACTCAATGAATGAACAAAGCAAACATTTTACTTCGCTGGAAAAACTAATGCCGGTACTTTATAAAGAACTATTTGGTTTTCAAAAAAGACTGGAACAGCATTACAAAGACATGCAGGATATTGAGTTTACAATTGAAAAGGGTAAGTTGTACATGCTGCAATGCCGGGTTGGTAAAAGAAATGGAGTTGCCGCTGTTAGAATGGCAACCGAAATGCACAAAGAGAAATTGATTGATGTTAAAACAGCCATACTGCGGGTAGCACCTAACCAGTTAATTGAATTATTACTTCCTATGCTTGACCCTAAAGTGGAAATTCTCACCAAGCCAATTGCAAAAGGTTTGCCTGCCGGCCCCGGCGGTGCAAAAGGCCGTGTGGTCTTTTCATCTGATGATGCGGTAGCATGGGCGAAAAAAGGTGAGAAAGTGATATTAGTAAGAGAAGAAACCTCCCCAGAAGATGTAGATGGCATGCATAAGGCACAGGCTGTACTTACAACTAAAGGCGGTATGACGTCTCATGCAGCATTGGTGGCAAGAGGTTGGGGCAAGTGTTGTATTGTTGGGTGTGGCGATATTGAAATTCATAGCGACACCAAAACTTTTCATGGCAAAAACGGGGTGATTATTAAAGAAGGTGAATGGATAAGTTTGAATGGAACCAAAGGTTTAGTATATGAAGGAAGTATGTCTTTAACAGATATCGACATCAATAAAAATCAAGCCTACAAAAACCTGATGTTGCTGGTTGATAAAACAAAAACAATGGGCGTGCGTGCTAACGCAGAAACGCCAAAAGATGCAGCGCAGGGAATGGCATTTGGTGCTGAAGGCATCGGTCTCTTTAGAATGGAACATATGTTTTACGGAGAAGGAAGTGAAAGACCTTTGTTTTTGCTTCGCAAAATGATAGTAAGCAAAACAGAGAAAGAACGCCGTTTGGCTTTGAATGAATTATTTAAGTATGTAAAGAAAGATATCAAAGATACTTTGATGGTGATGAAAGGCCACCCGGTAACTATTCGTTTACTGGATCCGCCGCTGCACGAATTTGTGCCGCATGATGCAGAAAAACTGCAATTGCTAAGTAAAGAATTAGGTATTAGTATGAGCTTACTGAAAAGACGTGTAATAGCATTACACGAAAATAATCCAATGCTTGGGCATCGTGGCGTAAGGCTGGGTATTAGTTTTCCGGAAATAACAGAAATGCAGGTGAGAGCGATTTTTGAAGCAACGGCAGAAATTTTGAAAGCTGGCAAAAAGGCTTTTCCTGAAATTATGATACCTGTTACAGTTACCGTTAATGAACTAATTCACCAGAAGGAAATTGTTGACAGGGTGTATAAAGAAGCTTGCGAAAAAATGAAGGTAAAGAAAATTCCTTACCTCTATGGCACCATGATAGAAACACCAAGGGCTGCCATCCGTGCAGAACTCATGGCACATGTTGCAGACTTCTTCAGTTATGGAACCAACGACCTTACGCAAATGAGTTTTGGATTTAGCCGTGATGATATAGGTGGGTTTTTGCCCAAATATCTCGACTTGAAAATTTTACCTTACGATC
>JBBQPX010000344.1:0-3764 GCA_038216775.1 Chitinophagales bacterium | reverse complement strand
TGTATGCTTCAGGCATGCTTGCTTCAATAGAAAAAATGGTAAAGCCTTTTTCTTTCATCAGGTATTCCAGCATTCTATGTTTCATTGTAAACACTTCATCGCTGCCATGCGTAAATTCACCCAAACCAACAATACGTGCATCGCCAATAAAGGCATCTAATTTTTTTAGGTCTTCCATTCCGTTTTCCGGCTTCAAACTTTTAATAGGTAACAGGTTTTTATTTAACCATTCAACAGAAGTCTTGTCTTGTGCATGGAGCGTAAGAACAATAAATAAAATTACACAGGTTGCAGTTATTTTTTTCATACTTAAATTTAAGAAAACAATCATGCAACAATCTTGTTGCATTAAACAATTAACTTTTTTTTGAAGAAAAAAGGTCTTTCGTTCAATACCAGCAACTTATTTCGTTAAGGTTTTTTCTATCAATATCCGGCACCCAACATTCTTCAGCGGCATAGCCAACTGGTATCAGCAAAAAAGGCTTTTCATTTACCGGGCGTTTTAATACAGAACTTAAAAAATTCATAGGGCTTGGTGTATGCGTCAGCGCAACCAATCCTACGTTGTGTATGGCTGCAAGCAAAAAGCCGCATGCAATTCCACAACTTTCAGTAGCGTAGTACGTGTTGGTCTTGTTTCCATCAGCATCAAAATCGTAACTCTTTTTAAACACAATAATCAGGTAGGGGGCAATTTCTAAAAATTCTTTTTTCCAATCGGTTTGCAAGGGAAGTAAATCTTTCTTCCATTCTTCCGGCATGCGGCCGTTATAACTTTCATATTCTTCCTTTTCAGCTTCAATACGTATTTGTTTTTTTATTTCAACATTGCTTACAACACAAAATGTCCAAGGTTGTTTATTTGCCCCACTAGGTGCTGTGGAAGCTGCCATAATAATGTTTTCTATCACTTGTTTTTCAATCGGCTTATCAGAAAAATCACGACAAGTGCGTCTGTTATCCATCCACGCAGCAAATGATGCTGCACGTTCTTTTATTTCATTATTTTCGTAAGTATCTCTGCTATATTTTTCAAATGGGAAACCATTTATCAGTTTTATGTTTTTCATAAAGCTTTTTTTACCGAAATTTACCCATATTAAATTATATTAAATGAAGAAATCACTTATTTTATTTTCTGCGGTATTGTTTATTCATCTTGTAAGCTTTGCTCAGCCAGATCGCTGGCAACAAGCTGTTAAATATAATATGAATGTTGACGTAGATGTAAATACAAACCGGTTTACCGGTAAACAAAAACTTGAGTATACCAATAATTCACCTTTATTACTTGATAAAGTTTTCTATCATTTGTATTGGAATGCCTTTCAACCTAACAGCAGTATGGACGCAAGAAGCAGGGAATTAGGAAAGGTGTCAGTTGGTGGCCGTCCAGATTGGGATGGGCGTGTGAAAGACAGAATTCTCAATTTAAAAGATGATGAAATTGGGTATCAAAAAATAATTTCTTTAAAAATGAATGGCGTGCCCCAGCCTTTTAAATATCACGAAACTATTCTGGAGGTAATGTTAACCAAACCAATTGCTGCTAAAAGCAAAGTAGTATTTGATATGGAGTTTGAAGCACAGGTACCCTTGCAGATTCGCAGAAGCGGAAGAGATAATCCAACAACTGGCGTTAGGTACAGCATGAGCCAATGGTATCCAAAAATGTGTGAGTATGATTATGAAGGCTGGCATCCTACACCTTACATAGCCCGTGAGTTTTATGGCGTTTGGGGCGATTTTGATGTTACTATTAATATTGATAAAAATTACAAATTAGGAGGTACAGGTGTATTAGTGAATGCTACTGAAATTGGTTGGGGTTATGATAAACCTGGTACGGAATTAAAATCAACAACTAAGGCTAAACGCAGTTGGCATTTTGTTGGTGAAAATATTCATGATTTTGTTTGGGCTGCAGATCCTGATTATAAGCACTTGGTTTATAAAGTTACTGGAGGACCAACTTTACATGCTATTTATAATTTTAAGGAAAACGATAGCAAAAATGATTCAGCATGGGCAAATGTATTAACAGCAGCGGCAACAGCATTACCTTTTATTGAAAAAAACTTTGGAAAATATGCTTATCCGCAGTATTCTTTTATACAGGGTGGCGATGGCGGAATGGAATATCCGATGGCAACATTAATTTTTAGCCCAAGCTTGGGTACCGTTTTTCATGAGTGGATGCACAGCTGGTATCAGATGATGCTGGGTACAAATGAAAGTATGTATGCCTGGATGGATGAGGGTTTTGCGAGCTTTGCCGAAGATCTGGTATCCAAATTTTATTACAAAAGATCTTCGTTGCAAGTTTATAGAGATAACCTTGCAAGAAACCCAACCAGTAAAAATTTAGCTGAAGCAGTTCAAATTTTACCTGAAGATCACAGCGGTGCTTACTCTAGTTATTACAGCTTGGCCAAAAGTAATTTTGAAGAGCCTATGACAACACACGCCGATCATTTTGAATCTAATTACGGATATAGCACTGCAGCTTATTCTAAAGGGGAAGTATTTGTGGAGCAACTTGGCTATATAGTTGGTGCAGATGTAAGAGATAAAATTTTGTTGGAGTATTACAAGCAATGGCGCTTTAAACATCCCAATGCCAACGATTTTATTAGAGTTGCAGAAGAGGTAAGTGGCATAAAACTGGATTGGTACAAAGAATACTGGGTTAACACTACTAAAACTATCGACTATAAAATTGATAGTTTATGGGAAGAGGGTGGGTTAACAAAAATAAGACTGAAGAGAGCGGGTGATATGCCGATGCCTATTGATTTACAACTTACTTTTAAAGATGGCAGTACAGAAATGTTTTACATTCCCTTAAATCTGATGTACGCAAATAAACCTACTGAAAATGCAGCTCAAAAACGTGAGGTGCTGGAAGAGTGGCGATGGACACATCCTACTTATGTTGTTGAAATGAAACACAAACTTACTGATGTGAAAGTTGTAAGTATAGATCCAACAAAAAGAATGGCGGATATTGATAGAAAAAATAATCTTTTGGAGTTGAATTGGTAATATCTCATTTAGAATTAACGGTTTGCAAGCAGGTATTATAAATTGACAAATAAGAGATTTAAATGGAAATTAACATTCGCAGATTAACAATCAACGATGCCGCAGAACTATCTGTAATGGCCAGGCAAACATTTTTCGATACATTTGTTGATACATGTGCTGACGATGACATGAAACTTTTTCTGGATGAATTTTACAATGAACAGCAGCTGCGGCAGGAACTATCAGACGAAGATGGGTATTGTTATTTTGCAGTGGTTGATGGCGTTCCTGTTGCGTATTTATATTTTAAAGAGGATTACAGCTCGTTAACTATGATGCAAAAATGGAAATCTCTGGAGCTAAAAAGAATTTATGTGCTGAAGGAATTTCATGGACAGGGCGTTTCACAAAAGCTGATGGATTATATTATAAATTATGCCATTGAAAATAAGTATGAAGTGATTTGGCTTGGTGTGTGGGAGCACAATTTAAGGGCGCAGAAATTTTATGCAAAATACGGTTTTGAAAATTCGGGCCAGACACACGATTTTCCTATTGGCAACACTCCTCAAACAGATGTTTGGTTATGGAAATTTTTGCAATAAAAGTAAACCCCGGCAATTGCCGGGGTTTACTTTTATTGTGCTTGCTTGATTTCTTGTTTCCTTGCCGATTGTACCTTGTCCCCTTGTCACCTGACTTATCTTATCTGTTAAAATATTTGTTAACCGCCT
>JBBQPX010000343.1:0-3788 GCA_038216775.1 Chitinophagales bacterium | reverse complement strand
TTTTTTGTTTTTTGCAGCATACCACCAAATCACCACTGGTATTACAATCAGTAATAAAAAAAACCACGGCTGGCCAAAAGTAATATTTTCAAAATAGTCGTAGAACAAACTAGGTTATGGGTTTTGTGTTTGATGTTTTCTGTTCAATAGTGCTTATAATGTCCCTTATTTTCTGCAGGATATCTTCGCTTTCGTTTGATAGCGGCAGATATTTTGCAAACTTTACAGCATCTGTAGAACGCAATGCCGTAGCCAATTTCGAAACATCTTCCTGCTGCAGATTATTATTTTTTATACTGACTAATAAATCGCTTGTTGTTTCATTAGTGATATTTTTATTTTGCTTGCGGCCGATATAAGTCTTAAATATTTCAGCTAATCTGCTATGATACGTTTTTATTTCTCCTGCATCTCTTAAATCAAGCTCACTAAGTTTTTTCAACTCTTCCATTGCTTCATCATAAGCCGATAAATGAGAAGTTGATTTTAAAGGTGCTGATTTTTTTCTCTTTTTTAAATACCTGTACAACAAATAAATAATCAACAATAATAAAACAACACCGCCAATAATATAGTACCAGAAATAATCTACAATTGAAACTTTAATAATTGGTTTTATATCACGCAATTGGTTTGTACTATCCGGCGGAGAGTAGGAAACGTTTACATAAAACGAATCGGTGTTTACAATTTTATTTACCTGTCCGTCTGCTCCATCAAACTCTACTGGCAATGCTGGAAAAGCCCATCTCCCACTATCAAAACTGGTGATTGTGATTGTCTGCTCAATGGTTTGGGAATTATCTTTAAAACTAATGGTATCAGGCTTTGCTGCTTCTACAATTTCAAAATGAGGAATTGAGTCGGGAATGTTCAGCCACTTATTTACTGCCGCATTATTCAGCGGCACTTCCGCTCTTATTTTTAACTTTATCTGTTCGCCAATTAAAATGTCGGTTCTATCAGTAATGGTTTGCACCGTTTGGCAAAAAATCATCTGCACACAAAAAGAAAAACAGGCTGTTAGTCCAATCGCAATTATCTCCTTTCTTATTTTTCTTCTCGCCATCTTATTTTCTAATCAACGCCTTTTAATAAAAAACTGCTGTAATATTTTTACATAATCATCATCAGTACGCACATGTAACAACTCGGCTCCTGCTTTTCTAAAATAGTTTTTACTTAACTCGCTCTGCTGCATAAAATGTTGCTGATAATTGTACCGCACCAATTCATCGCTGCTATCAATCCACATCGATTTCTCTGTTTCAGCATCCTGCACCTGCAGCAAACCGGCATCAGGCAATTGCATGTCCATTTTATCGTACACCCTTACACCAATAACATCGTGCCTGGCACCGATTACTTTAAGGTCATCATCATAACCGCTGGTTAAAAAATCACTTAAAATAAAAGCAATGCTGCGTTGCTTTACGGAGTTGCTGAAAAATTTAACTGCTCCATCAAGGTCAGTTCCTTTTTTAGTTGTCTCAACAGTCAGCAATTCCCGTACAATATACAAAGCATGTTTTCTACCTTTTTTAGGCGCTATATATTTATCAATTTTATCACTAAAAAAAATAACACCAACTTTATCATTGTTATTAATAGCACTGAAAGTAAGCACAGAAGCCATTTCTACAATCAAATCTTTTTTTTGCTTTGCCACAGTGCCGAATAAATTACTGGCACTAATATCAATAAGCAACATCACTGTCAATTCCCTTTCCTCTTCAAAAACTTTCGAAAACGGATGGCTAAATCTTGCACTCACATTCCAGTCAATAAAACGCACATCATCGCCGGCATAATATTCACGCACTTCCCTAAAGCTCATCCCCTTTCCCTTAAAAGCAGAATGATACTCACCCGTAAATAAATGCGTGGTGATTTTTTTGCTCTTAATTTCAAGCTCTCGTACTTTTCGTAATATTTCTTCAGTTGTTAGCATTAAGGCACATTTACAACCCTCAAAATTTCATTAATAATCTGTTCTACATTTACGTTTTCCGCCTCTGCTTCATATGTTAATCCAATACGATGCCTAAGTACATCTTTACTAATACTTCTCACATCTTCGGGAATAACAAATGCCCTATTGTTTAAAAATGCATAAGCCTTTGCAGCGAGTGCCAAATTTATACTTGCTCTCGGCGAACCGCCAAAACCAATCAAAGGTGACAGCTTTGGTAAATTATATTTATCTGGATAGCGTGTTGCAAACACAATATCTAAAATATAGTTTTCTACTTTTTCATCAAGGTAAACCTGACGAACCAATTCTTTTGCCGTTAAAATTTCGCTGGTTGATGCAACCGCATTTATTGGCGGAAAGCTAAGACCTAAAGTATTCTGACGAATAATCAGTTGTTCCTCGGCTTTTGTTGGATAATCCACAACAACTTTCATCATAAAACGGTCAACCTGTGCTTCGGGTAACGGATAAGTTCCCTCCTGTTCAATCGGATTTTGCGTTGCAAGAACTAAAAAAGGTTCCTGTAGTTTATAACTCGTGTCTCCGATAGTAACCTGCCTTTCCTGCATGGCTTCTAGCAACGCACTCTGCACTTTTGCAGGTGCCCTGTTTATTTCATCAGCCAAAATAAAATTGGAGAAAATTGGACCTTTACGCACGTAAAATTCATTTTTTGCCTGGTTGTAAATCATGGTACCAACAACATCGGCAGGCAATAAATCGGGCGTAAACTGAATACGGCTAAAATCCGCATGAACAGCCTGTGCCAGCGATTTAATGGCCAACGTTTTTGCAAGTCCTGGTACGCCTTCCAGCAATACATGTCCATTGCTTAAAAGTCCAATCAGCAACCTTTCTATCATAGTTTGCTGACCAACAATTACTTTACTTAACTCATCATTAATACGTGTTACAAATCCGGATGCCTGTGTAATTTTTTCGTTTAGCAAACGGATGTCTTCAGATGTTTGAACCATATAACTGGATTTTTGACCCCCTCGAGCCCCCTCTATCTCCCCCAAAAGGTGAGAAAACAGAGAAGATTATGGACGAGATTGCGTTTTATTTAATTTAATTTTTATTTTTCACACTTCACTTATATCTCCCAAATTTTCCTTTTTTTGGGAAGGATAGGTGGGGCTGCAAATTACGAACTATGCATAACAAATATTTTGCCGTTTTGATGAAGGGCGCAAAACTTTGTTAAAATCAATTTATATTTATACAAATATTCAGTTATGGTAGATTTATCATTAATAACAACTTCCAATTCACTGGAAGGTTATCGCATTACAAAACAACTCGGTGTTATCCGGGGCATTACTGTACGCAGCAGAAGCATTTTTGGCAATATTGCCGGTGGTTTTCAAATGCTGGCTGGTGGTAAGCTTAGCATCTATGTTGAGCTCTGCGAAAAAACACGGGAAGAGGCTTATCAGCTAATGATACAACATGCCAATGAGTGTGGAGCAAATGCCATTATAAACATGCGCTATGATGCCAACGAAGTGATGAACGGTGTTACCGAGGTTTTGAGTTATGGAACGGCGGTGGTTGTGGAGAAGATATAAAGCAATTTATTCAATAACACGAATTTTACGAGTTACACTAATTAAAGCGATGTCATTCATTTCGTGTAATTCCTAAAATTCGTGTAAAAAATCTAACTCAAATATTTCCCCACAATCGGAATTCTCCTACCCACGCCGAATGCCTTTGGAGAAACACGTATAATCGGACAAAACTGGTTCCGTTTATATTCGTTGATGTTTACCATTCTCAAAATCCTATCAACCAAAGCTGCATCAAAACC
>JBBQPX010000342.1:0-3793 GCA_038216775.1 Chitinophagales bacterium | reverse complement strand
ACCTTAAACATAGCATTGCTCAACGCTTCAATTATTACTCCATCCTGTTTAATAAGTGCCTGTTTAGCCATAATTTTGGGAGCGCAAAGATAGGAGGAATATTTTAATTAATAGCATACATCCGCTTTAATTACCAACATTTCCTTAGTTTTTCCACAAAAAAATGAAAATCTTTGCTTTTTTTGATGTTTTTATTAATAAAAGGGTATCAATTCACAAAAAATGTGCCCCAAATATTAGAAATGCAAAAATAGCAATTCAACGCCAATTACATTTATTTATAAAAAAGGCCTTAAGTACAACTTAAGGCCAACTTTCTATATAAAAATCTTACTTAATCGAAACTTTCATCGTTCAAATGAACTTTTGTCATTTGATAAAAATGATTTTGTAACTGATGTAAATGAATAGTCTGCATAATCTGCCGGTGCTCATCACGATACCATATTTCAAATTTCGAAAAATTACCTTCGGCCGGTATCATCATTCTAAAAGCACCCTTCATATATTTAACCGATCCATCTTCTTGCACTTCTTTATGAAACTTCAGTTTAGTCAATTGTTCATCATCCAGCGTAATAGCACTTAACTGCTCTGTTTCGTACCAAAAATCCTGTGTACCGGTGTTTACACAAACCTGCTTTTCATTACCATTAAGATTTGTTACTTCGCCCTGCTTTTTATCTCCATCGTTATCTGCTATTAAATAATCACCTACTTTAATTTCATTAAATTGTATCATATAGTTTTAGTTTTTTCGTAAGGCAATATAATATTTTTTAACAAAGAGAGAAAAAGAGATTTTAAGCTAACCGAAAAAAAGAGAAAATAAGCTGAAAGGAATAGAAGTTTTAAAAAGCGCTTTTTTTCTTTTCTCTTTCAGCTCCTTACTTATTCTGCCCAACTCATCACATACCCCTCGTTTTCAATTTCTATTGCTTCTACCGTTAATTGTAAAGGATGAAAAGTATCTACCATAACCGCCAGCTCGCCGGTTTCTTTTGCGCCAATACTTTTTTTAACCGCTCCCGGATGCGGGCCATGCGGAATACCAGCAGGATGCAGTGTTAACATACCACGGGTTACGTGTTTGCGACTCATAAATTCACCATCAACATAGTAAAGCAATTCATCGCTATCAATATTACTATGATTATATGGAGCCGGTATTGCCAGTGGGTGATAATCATATAAACGCGGTACAAACGAACAGACCACAAAATTATTTGCCTCAAAAGTTTGATGCACAGGTGGCGGCTGATGCACACGTCCCGTTATCGGTTCAAAATCATGTATGGAAAATGCATACGGATAGCAGCATCCATCCCACCCCACTACATCAAAAGGGTGATGCGCATAATGCAGGCCATATAAAATGCCTTTCTTTTTTACCTGTATTAAAAAGTCGCCCGACTCGTCTATTGTTTGCAAATTTTTTGGCTGCCGAATATCTCTTTCGCAAAACGGAGAATTTTCCAGCAGCTGACCTAAGTTACTCACGTATCTTTTCGGGTAACGTATCGGGCTGAAAGATTCAACAATAAACAAACGGTTGTTTTCTGTAGCAAATTCAATCTGATAGATAGAACCACGTGGAATTACAAGATAATCGCCGTAAGCAAAATCTAAATTACCATACTGCGTTTTTAAAACACCACTACCCTCGTGTACAAAAATCATTTCATCAGCATCTGCATTTTTGAAGAAATAATCCGTCATACTTTGCTGCGGAGCAGCAAGTACAATATGGCAATCATGGTTAACCAATACTGGCTTTCGGCTTTTTAAATAATCTTTTTCTGGTTTTATTTTAAAACCTTCCAGACTGCGGTGCTTCAGCATTTTTTCTTCAGCAACTTTTGGTTGCACATTCACAGGTTCATCGGTTTTAATAATTTCTGTTGGAGGATGGCAGTGATATAAAATTGAATAATCGTTACTAAACCCTTCGGTTGAAAATAATTGTTCGGAATATAATTCTCCATCGGGCTTACGAAACTGTGTGTGCCGTTTATGGGGAATGCTGCCTAAAGTATGATAGTGTGCCATGATTAATGGATAATTTTTTAAATGATAATTGATAATTTTCTTAAGAAATTACAATCATTATTTGACGCAGAGGTCAAGCGAAGCCAGCAGGAAAACATATTTCCAGTTGCGCTTATCAATATAATATGTGAAGTTGCGGTGAAAAGTCATTCGTTAAATTTGTTACTGTAAATTTACACCTAATAATTTTAATAAGCGTGACAAGAATTGGTTTAGTTTCAGACACACACGGTTTTTTAGATGAAAGCATTTTTGAGCATTTTAAAGACTGCGATGAGGTTTGGCATGCCGGAGATTTTGGAAGCGGAGTGGCACCTGGTCTAACGTCCCGTTTGACCATAGTAAGAGGAGTTTATGGAAACATTGATGGACAGGATATAAGAACTGAATTTCCCGAACAGTTAATTTTTATGTGCGAAGGTGTAAAAGTGATGATGCGGCATATTGGTGGTTATCCGCCAAAATACAATACAGAAACAAAAAAAGAAATCCTTATTCATAAACCGCAGCTTTTTATCAGCGGCCACTCGCACATTTTAAAAATTATGTACGATGATAAACTACATTGTCTGCACATGAATCCCGGCGCAGCCGGAAAACATGGCTGGCACAAGGTTAGAACAATAATACGTTTTGTAATTGATGGTAAGGAAATGAAAGATGCGGAAGTTATTGAGCTGGGGAACAGATAAAAAAATAAGCCAACTTTTTAAAGCCGACTTATTTTTTATTGACATAGGTAATAATGTTATTTTCCGCCGTTTGCAGTTAAATCAGCTTTGCAATTTGCATCCAGCGTTGGTATACTTCCTGTAAGCAAAAAGCCCAGTACATCTGTTGTTTCCGATTGATAATACATGAGGCAGTTGGTATTATTACAATGGCTGCCGTGTGCACCATCCTGATGATTGGTTTGCATGGCAGAGCCAAGATTTACCAACCCAAGTATATGGCCAAACTCATGTTCCAAAACAGTTGATTCCAATTTGGTACGGCTCGTTTGTCCGAGTGCGCCAGAATTATCATGAATGGTTTTACCCAAAATACTCATGGACGTGTTTCTATAAGCAACGCCTAAAACATTGGCTTGCTCATAAATCCCATCAGTATATAAAAAATATACGCCAAGCTGGCTGCCAGAAGTATAAGCCGTTCTGTTATCTTTTTCTATCTGTCCTATTTCTGCAAGTGTTAAAGAGGCTTTACCAGATGCTGCAATTTGGGTTTGAACAACAGTTACACCTCCAGGTTTATTTATTAAAGAATTTATAAAAGATGTAAGGTTATTTACAGAAGCCGCATCTGGCTGAAAGCCAGGCATATATTGTATCTCAATCTTAACGGAATTGTAATTTGTAGCGCTTAACAGGTCTTTAGCAGCTGCTCCAACTACTTTATTATTTGCATCATTTATAGAAGGAAGATTGCTGATGCTATCAGATTTTTTACAGCCTGCAACAGCTAATAAAAAAAGCATCGATACTAACAATGATATTTGCCGAATTTTTATTTTCATAATAACTTGAGTTTGTCCAAGATTACCTACGAAAATATCATGCCAAAAGTTCTAATTGCTGTTCAAATAAACGGGAATTTGCAGCTATAAAAGGTAAACTGCCTAATGCTATTTGCCAACTGGCTTTACTGCACCCAATCCGCCAGAAAAATATTAGTATCATGCGTACCGCCATTATTGCGGTTACTACAGAAAATAAATTTCTTTCCATCAGGGCTAAACATAGGG
>JBBQPX010000341.1:0-3866 GCA_038216775.1 Chitinophagales bacterium | reverse complement strand
GCAAAAGATTTTATGCCATGATAAATCCCGAGGGACAAGAGCGTTGGGCAATGCAGGAATACACATCCATTACTCCGAAAACGAACTTTAAAATGTATAACTGCTTTGCAGACGCAGCTGAAAATTTGGAATTGCCGGGCTCTGATTGGGATCATACTTTTGGTGAACAAAACGGAACAACAACTGTGAACATTGTTATTTACAATGAATCGTTAGAAAGATTGGAAAGAATACTTGATGGCTTTACACAGGGAATGAAAATGTCGTTGGGTAATCTCGAAAATTTGCTGGCTTCATTATCGAAAAAATGATCTTTATTTTTAAAAATATTTGTAAAGAAATAAAGTAAAAAATTTAATAATCAAAAAAAATAGAATCATGGCACTTATCAATCCTCACATCAACTTCAACGGAAATGCAGAAGAAGCATTTACTTTTTACAAATCAGTATTTGGCGGAGAGTTTGCAAAAGTTATGCGCTTTAAAGACCTTGCAGGCACTGATTTTAAAGTTGCAGAAAACGAAGAAAATAAAATTATGCATATTGCTTTGCCTATCGGTAAATACAATATGCTGATGGCAAATGATGTACCCGAGATTATGGGAAAAACAAATGAAAATGAGAACAGAAGCAAAATAGTAATAACTGCGGAAAGTAAAGAGGAAGCAGACAAGTTATTTAATGGACTTTCAGCAGGAGGACAAATTGAAATGCCTGTTGGTGATAGTCCCTGGGGTACATATTTCGGTATGTTAAGAGACAAATACGGTATTGAATGGATGATAGATTTTGACCCAAATAATACAGGGCTTTTATAAGCATTAACAGCAGTTATAATTATTTATGAATATACAGGAACAAATTGCAGCGTATATAGCCAGCCAACCTGAACAGAAACTCAACGACATGCAGGCCTTGCACAAGATCATTCTGCAAGTAAAGCCAGCGTGCATATTATGGTTTTTGGATGGTAAAAACAGTGAAGGTAAAACTGTTTCAAACCCTAATATCGGATATGGATTTTACAGCATGAAATATGCTGACGGATCTACCAGGGAGTTTTACCAAATTGGTTTGAGTGGTAACACAACTGGAATATCAGTTTATATAATGGGAATTAAAGACAAAAGCTACTTAGCCCAAACGTATGGAAAAAAATTAGGCAAGGCGAGTGTAAGCGGGTATTGCATAAAGTTCAAAACATTAAAAGATATAAACATTGATGTACTTGAAGAAGTGATAAAGTATGGATTTATAAACATATAGGCTTGGCACAAAAGTTCCGTAAAAAGGGCATACGATTTAAGAATCAATATCCTTCTCTCTATTAAAAAGTTATGGATTGCATTGAATATTCTGCCGGAGAAAAAAGCACAATGCGCCTCGCTTACCCTTGCCTGTAAGCCTTAGCTTGGATATCTGCCAGCTTACATAAACCTGCAAACACCTGTTTAAAGTAATAGATAGTAATCTGCAAAAATCATAAACGTTATGCCGTATTCTATTTTCATAATTGTAAAACTAAAATACATGTTGTGTAAAATCGAGGGTAATTATTTACTCGATTCTGGTTGTAGTAATCAAACATTTTTTAACGGCTAAAAATGTATACTGCACGCTGCAAAGCTGTTACACTGCATTTACTTCTTTTCATTTCATATTGGCATCGTTATTGAATCCATTATTGTTGTTTAAACTTTAAAACATTATAAACATGGCATTCAAAACAATAAATCCGTTTACGGGTAAAGATGTAAAATCATTTGATGATATGAGCGAACAGGCATTAGAGGAGAAGCTGCAGAAAGCTGCTGCCTGTTTCAAAACCTGGCGCAACACCGATTTTGCAGAAAGAAAAAAAGTGATACAGAAAGTGGCAGATTTAATGCGGTTAAAATCTGATGAATTGGCGGCATTAATTACCCTTGAAATGGGTAAGCGTATTAAAGAAAGTAAAGGCGAAGTAGAATTAAGCGCATCCATTTATGAATATTATGCAACGAATGCAGAAATGTTTTTGGCTGATGAGCAGCTGTCACCGAAGAAAGGATCAGCCTATGTAAGAAAAGAACCAATCGGCGTTTTGCTGGGTATTGAACCTTGGAATTATCCATATTATCAGGTAGCCCGTTTTGCTGCGCCGAATATTATGGCAGGCAATTGTATTATGCTAAAGCACGCCTCTAACGTGCCACAATGCGCATTGGCTATTGAAAAACTGTTTGCAGAAGCCGGTGCGCCAGAAGGCTTGTACACCAATCTTTTTATAAATACTGATAAAATAGAAGACCTTATTGCTAATCCCATTATTAAAGCAGTATCACTTACCGGAAGTGAAAAAGCCGGTGCAAGTGTAGCAGCTGCAGCAGGCAAAAACCTAAAAAAATCTGTGTTGGAACTGGGAGGCAGTGATCCATTTATAATATTGGAAGATGCTGAATTGGACAAGGCTGTAAAGTGGGCTGTGTATGGCAGAATGCAAAACTGTGGACAGGCTTGCATAGCTGCTAAAAGATTTATTGTTATGGATGTAGTGTACGATGAGTTTTTGGCAAAGCTAAAAGCAGGTATGGATAGCATGGAGCCCGGTGATCCTATGCAGGAAGCAACAACGCTTGGCCCATTAAGCAGCAAAGCTGCATTGGAAGGGTTGGAGGAGCAGGTGGAAAAATCGATAAAGAGCGGAGCCGTTTTGGTTACAGGTGGTAAGCGTTTTGATATGGAAGGTTATTTTATGCAACCCACCATTCTCATAAATATTCCTACAAATGCGGAAGCTTATCATGAAGAATTGTTTGGGCCGGTAGCTTCTGTTTACCGCGTAAGTTCAGAAGATGAAGCTGTAGAGATAGCCAATGCAACAAGGTTTGGCTTGGGTGGCGCCATTTTTACTGCAGATGAAAAACGTGGGCAAAAACTTGCGGAAAGAATTAATACAGGAATGGTATTTATAAATCACCCTACTGGCTCACAACCCGATTTGCCCTTTGGCGGTACTAATCAAAGTGGCTACGGTAGAGAGCTTTCCTCGTTTGGTATAGATGAATTTTTAAATAAAAAATTAGTGCGTACCACTGATATCAACGAAAAGTAGAATTTTTGTTTTTAGCAAAACGTAAAAAATAAGCCTTGCCTGTGCATATTTTTCCAGTGAAGGAATTGCACTGGTGAGGCCTATTTTTACACCTCGTTTGAACTCGGATTAATGTTCAATAAAAATATCCTTCAACAAAAAATAGTCAAAAAAAATTTTAATAATTGAAAAGTGGTTAAACACTAAGAGCGGCAGCATTAAGACAGTTTATTTATGCTGAAACCAGCAATCTCTGCGGTGTGTTTCGTAGTTTTTAAAAACAGTATTTACAGGTTCTCCATGCACTATTAGCTTATTAAATTGTGTACGTGCTATAAAATTAAATGCCCCCATATCTCCAGTAAAATCTGTTGGGTTGTGTTGGTTATATTGGCGATGAAAAGCACAGAGCGCTTCTAAAAATTCATAAACAAGTTGTTTGCTGCCACCAATTACGCCACAGTTAAGCAGAGCTTGTTGTTTATAGGTTTCTTCAAAAAGTGCATACCTGTCATTTTGATCCCGCAAATATTTTCCATGGTCACGCATCCATTCATTGTCCAGCGGCTTTAGTTCATCTCCACAAAATAACTTACCTGTTTTCGTTTTAAAAAACGGATCAGTAAAAGGATTTAGCTGCATTACTACATCTGTAGCATCAGTTAAAAAAACCGCTGCTATATTATGGCCATGCTGTTGCAAAAAGTGACGATAAGCAAAATAGCGAAATACGTTGGGGTTGTATGTATTGTTATAGGCCACACGTTTAAACTGTAGTAGCGGGTGCGCATG
>JBBQPX010000340.1:0-3888 GCA_038216775.1 Chitinophagales bacterium | reverse complement strand
GGCTTATTTGTGCAATACCACCTAACACTTTCTCCATCTTTTCTTTATCACGTGTAAGGGTTAATTTCTCTTTTTTGGTTAAGCTTTCTGCGCTTCCGTCAGCCAGCATTTTTTCGATGCTCTGCATTTTTTTAACACTCTTACGAACTGTGTTGAAGTTGGTTAACATACCACCTAACCAACGCTCGGTTACATAAGGCATGTTCACACGCTTGGCGCATTCGCTCACTATTTCTTTAGCTTGCTTTTTAGTTGCAACAAACATGATTTTTTTACCACTGCGTGCAATTGCTTTTAAAGCTGCTGCAGACTCCTGTAAACCTTCAACGGTTTTGTTAAGGTCGATAATGTGAATGCCTTTTTTTTCAGCAAAGATGTAAGGCAACATCTTTGGATTCCACTTTTTCTTTAAATGTCCAAAGTGTACACCTGCGTCTAAAAGTTGCTGTTGTAAGGAAGTATTTTCCATTGTATTTGATTAACTGTTAATTGTAAATTGTTAGTTGTTAATTGTACTTGTGCTAACCGGTAAACGATTAACCAATAACGATTAACGTTTAGAGAACTGGAAGCTTCTTCTTGCTTTTTTGCGACCTGGTTTTTTACGCTCAACAGAACGTGGATCACGCTTAAGTAAGCCGGCAGCTTTTAGAGCCGGACGGTAATCAGGACTAACTGCAATCAACGCACGGGCAATACCCAGCTTGGTTGCTTCTGCCTGTCCTTTAACACCGCCACCAGTTGCATTAACAACAACATCAAATTTGTCGCTCTGTTCAACTGTTTTTAAAGGTGCTTCTACCTGGTTTTGTAAATAAACCAAAGGGAAATAAGTTTTATAGTCTTTGCCGTTAACAGTAATCTTGCCATCTCCTTTACTAAGGAAGATACGTGTTACCGCTTCTTTTCTACGACCGACTGCATTTGTTTGCTTTTCCATTTTTATTTTATAAAATTTCGATAATCCCCCTTTAGGGGATAGGGGTTTAGAATTTTAAGTCTTTTGGTTGCTGTGCAGCATGAGGATGCTCTGCGCCTTTGTAAACAAATAATTTTTTGTACATCTGACGGCCCAAACGGTTTTTAGGCAACATACCTTTAACAGCTCTTTCAATAAGAACTTCTGGTCTGCGCTTTTGTAAATCCTTGGCAGCTTCTTCTTTACGGCCACCTGGGTAACCACTAAAAGTGTCATAAACTTTGTCATCCATTTTGTTACCGGTAAGTTTTACCTTTTCGCAATTGGTAACAATAATAAAGTCGCCGCAATCAACGTGAGGCGTGTAGTAAGCTTTGTTCTTTCCACGAAGAACGGCCGCAATACGGGCACACATACGACCAACGGTTTGATTAGTACCATCCACAACGTACCAGTTGTGAGTAACGGTAGCCTCGTTCGCATGTTTTGTAGTGAAATGTAATTTGCTCATTTTTTTAATTTTTTTTAAAGTTCTTTTCCATTGACGTCCTGAGCGGAGCCGAAGGACCACAGCCATCCCCGTGGTTTTTAAATTTGGACGGCAAAGGTAATTGCAAATTGCAGTAATCGCCAAAGAAAATGGCAAGTATTTTTAATCATACTTTTATAACGTATTGATTTTCAGTAAAAATTTTGACCAAAATTTTTAATGATTCTTGAAATGGCATGACAATAAGGAAGAAAACAGCAAAAATGGGTAGCCAGCAATTGCAAAGTCCCCCAAATTAATGGAGGACTTTTAGGTATTCAAATTTATAATAAATATTCAGCTATATAATATGACCATTGCCATGCCGTTTCAGAATCAGGTTTTCTACTTCGCTAATTACTTCGGCTTTTACCACATTTTTACCCGGGCAATCATGGGTAGTTCGGGGGTCTTCCTTATGCAGACGTATCGTTTCAGGATCAAGGCCAAGCACTGCACTTATTGTTGCCATAGCAGCCACCGCATTTTTTCTTACAGCCAAACCCCTCCCTGTTTTAAAACTATCTTTGGCATAGTCTCCCAGCATTTCAATACCAATAGCCAGCTTATTCCACGATGGCGAATGCACCCCCGACATGGTTAGCGGTGTAAACACCCAAATCTGCAAATCATCAATAAATAAATGCGGACCGGCACTCCACTTTTGTGTGTCGCGGTAAAAACTCTGCAGGTTTTGAATATGTTTTTTAGTGAACCCACCCGGCCGTTGTGCAAGGTTAGGCGAAGCCGTATTATGCAAAACAATAAAAGAAGGCCGCCAGGATGTCCATTGCAGTGAGTGGCAATAACTCTCAAACTCTTCTGCGGTAAAACTTAATCCTACAATACTTTTCCAGCTCATAATAAAAGGTTTTAGTTGTTAATAAACCGGATTACAAAAGTTAATTGCAACATTTGTAATTATGCTCTCAAATAAAATCTTAGTTGGCGTTCAAAATAGGTAAGCGTGCATAAATTGCATTAAGCAATAGTTTATTAACAGGATATGTAAGGAGAATGGCTTCTGAACCACAAAAACAAAGCACTAACATAATATCTTAATGTGACATATGCAAGCTTTAGATATTATTTGTTAAAACTAAGATTGACTTTTTAAAAATTTTCCAAGGCCGGTAAAGTTTGCCTTTATATTAAAGAGGCCAAGTACATTTCCAGTTTTAGGATCGTATTTAATATCGAGCGGTATCCAAATATCCTGGTAAATTCTTACACGCAGTGTACTCGTCATCATCAAAATATCTCTCCGTTCATTAGTATAAAGACTACTGAAATTATGCGAATAACTGCCGCCGAGTTTAAATTCGAATATTGATTTATCGTTAGCGTTGTTTCTTATTACCCAGTTAACGGCAGGTTCAAAATTAAAAATTATCCTTTTTAAATTATTCCCTGTTTTTGCCGTATCCTGCAGAAAATTACAAGCAGATTTTATGTGCAGCTCAAGATTTGAACCCGGCTTGGGCGGCAGAAAACCTTTTGATAACTCCGTAGATAAAACAACATTAGAAAACACAAACTTATTTTTATACGTTGTATCACTAATGGCTACCACCCAAAGCAAATCATTCTTAATAGTATTCTTAAGGCTATCGAAAAATTTTACATTCACCGCTTTAAAACTTGTGCCCGGGTTCGTTTTTATTATATTGGCAATTTTATTAAGATGCGATTGATCAACAATCGAATCAACTATTTTCCTAAAATCCGCATCCAGTTGATTAAATGAAACCTCGCTGTTAAATAGCGAATTTATTTTTTGAGAGAAAAGTTTTGCGTTAGTAAAGTCTGCAGAATTCCTATCACCTGCATTTGGAAAAGCGCCATCGGAATAGTTACCAAGCGCATCTTGCAAAACATCTCTTTCCAAACCAATACTATCACTCTGTAACCTTAAAAATAAAAGTTTAGAAGTTGTGGCATCTCTTTTATCAATAAGCGAATATTTTATGCCTGATGAAAAGCCGCTGAATTTATACGAGGTATCTAACTTTAACCCAAAACCGAAATTTAATTTACGCAGCGGCTTGTACTTTTTATAATTGCCATCAATAGCCAGCGAAGGATCATTTTTCAGCATAACCGCAAAAGGGTTTGTTGCAAAATTGATCGCTTTATTATCGCCTGTTAAATCATTAAAAGCGAGTTGAAAGAAACTGGTTAATATATCTTTATAATTGCCGCTTTTTAAAGAGTCGGCAGTGTAGATTGGGATTGCCCTTTTGCTTAAATCCTGCGCTTTAACTGCAGCAGCAAAAAAAGTAAACAATACAAAAACTGTCCATATTTTTATGTTGTTTCGCATGTTCGTTTTTTAATCAATAAAAAATTCGCCGTTTATTTTGCCCTTGTTAAAATTCAATTGCGTGGGCTCTGCATCTACATCAATAGTAATAGTAGTAAAGCCAAGACTGTTTCCCTG
>JBBQPX010000339.1:0-3901 GCA_038216775.1 Chitinophagales bacterium | reverse complement strand
TCTTTCTGCTTCGCCGATATAGCGCTCAATTCTTTCCTGGCTTTCTTTATTAATAACAGCCCCTAAATTTTCTCCGGGAATAATTTTCCTAGCCTCTTCACAAATTTTATCAATAATAGCATCAACATTTCCCACACCAATCATAGCGCTCGCTGCCATACAACGCTGTCCTGCACAGCCGCTCATGCTTGCGGCAACATTTTGTGCTGTCATGCCTGGTATTGCATCCGGCAGCACCATTAAATGATTTTTTGCGCCACCAAGTGCAAGACATCTTTTAAAATTTGATGTAGCACGTTGATAAACAATTTTTGCAACTTTGGTAGAGCCTACAAATGAAACCGCTTCAATTTGTGGATGATCGCAAATCGCATTAACAATTTCAACATCGCCATGAACGATATTGAAAACACCATCTGGCAAACCTGCTTCTTTTAATAATTCCGCCAGCCTTCCACAACTCAAAGGAACTTTTTCTGATGGTTTCATAATCATACAATTCCCTAATGCAATTGCATTAGGCAACGTCCAGTTTGGAACCATACTCGGAAAATTAAACGGCACAATGGAGGCTACCACACCCAGTGCCACATGCTCCGTGCGGCATTCAACCCCTCTGCTTACTTCAAGTACCTCGCCGGTTACCAATTGGGGTAGCGACGTTGCAAACTCTGTCAGTTCAATTGACTTCTCAATTTCTGCAACCGATTCTCCATACGTTTTTCCATTTTCTTCACTACAGAGTTCGGCCAACTCTTTTAAATTTTTCTCCAGTAATGTTTTGTATCGAAAAAAAACCTGCACTCTTTCTTTAATAGGCGTTTTGCTCCATGAAGGAAATGCTGCCTTTGCCGCATTAACTGCCTCATCAAGGTCAGCCGCTGTTGACATGGGCACCGTAGAAAGCAATGTGCCATCAAGCGGAGAAATAACGTCGAGCGTTTTTTGAGTTTTTGGAGATACAAATTTTCCGTTTATGTAATTTTGTGTGCTGTTATACTTCATAATATAAAACTATAGATTTTGCAGAAATAATCAAGTAAATTAAAATTATTTTAGTTATTAAAAAAATAAATAGCAAATTTTTTATTATTTCTACAGATATTTGTGTGTATGGAAAAAAACAGCAGCATCATTTTAGATGATCTCGACTTTGCCATTTTATCTTATTTGCAACAAGATGGCAGGATGTCTTTTACAGTGATGGCTGATAAATTGAAAGTTTCCATCGGCACAATCCGCACCCGTTTTAATAAAATGATTGAAGATAAGACGGTAAATATCATCGGCAGAGTTAACCCGGAAAAAGTTGGATTCAGGTCTTACGCACACATAGCAGTTTACGTAAGGCCCGCAACTTTAAAAGAAAAAGTTGCGCAGAAAATTTCTAAACTTTCAGAGGTAAGTTTTCTTGCCATGACGTCAGGCGATTACGATCTTGAAGTTGATGTTATGTGCAGAGACAACGACCACCTAGTTCAATTTGTAAATCAGTTATCAGCTATTGAAGGAGTAAATCAAACCAAAACTACGATCTACTTTAAAGTGTATAAATATGCGCAGCCCGATTTGAATTTGCTAAAATAGTTCTCCGTCTTAAATCCCTTACTAGAGCGTACCCAGATAACTTATTACATTAATTGACGGAAAGAAAAAATAACCTCCTCCCTTTATAGTTACAAATGATTTTAGGTTGGTAATGCATTTATTTACCGGCTCTGCTTGTATTGTAAAATTCTGCACACATTCATTTTCAATATTTTCCAAGGCTCCGTTGATAGGATCGGGATCGTTATATAAATTCTGAAAACGTGGGAAATTCGCCCAGGTATGTTGCACAAATTCAAATTGCTTGGAGATATCAGAATTGAAACACATAAAATGCAGGCCAACTTTACCTTCCGGTTTATAATTATTGGGATTACCCGCAAATGGCTCTCCGTAAGGTCTTCCTCTCCTTATTATCCTGTGCTTTTTCGTAAGTTTAAGTGAAAGTTTTGGTTTATTATCTTCAAAAGCATCACGCGGATTATTTCTGCGCATGTGCGAACCAAAGGGACATTTAAGTCCATCAGCATCGTCTTTATAGCCAAAGTTATCATCTTCACACATGCCACCTGGAAACGGATCCTTATCTGGATACTTAGCAAGCGGTGCGCCGCTTGGCCACCTGCCCACCATTTTCGAAGCCAGTCTTATGCTCTCTGTTTCATCCACAGTTCCATCTGCAGATTTTGTTTTATCATTCATAAATTCCCAAAATCTATCAACATGTTGCTCCATTTGCCTGAACACTAAATACGAACCATTTCTACCAATATCTTTTAGTCCGCTGCCAGCTACATCTGTTGGCAACAAATTCATATCTCCCTGTTCGCTCATAATGAATGGACTATCGGGAAAAACATTGTATTCATTTTTATAGCCTAACAAAAATTCGCCTGTGGCAACAACATTGTGCTCATTGCTCTCATCGTCTCCTATACCCTTGATAGTGGGTTGAGAAATACCGTCAGTAAAACCAAAATTTTCTTTGTTGCTATCAAGCATACTGGTTTCAAATGTTTTAATAACACTCAATCCGGCTGTAGCCAATTCTGCCGAAACCTCACTGTGATATTGCTTTATTAAATCTTCTGTTTTTGCGAAGAGTAGCAACATTATATGAATATTATCCATAGCCGAGTTAACAACTTTTTGAGAGCCGCCCCATTCCCAACTGCCAGGGTCGCTTGCGCCAAAATCATTCAACATGCGCTGCCGATGTTCAGTAACCATCCCCTCTCTAAATTCGCGGCCGAAGCTTCTTATGTTGTCTTCGTGCATACCAAGCACTCGCAGGCCAGGGCAGGTAACAGCAAGATTAATGCAGGTTGTTTCAGGATAATGTGTACCGTCGGTTATTAGCCCGCTAATTTTACTTAACCATTGCTTGGCTAATATTACATCATCAATATGTAAAAGTATGTAACGCGTATAGCGCATTTTGCCATAAGCCCGCAAAACAAATCCCTGAACATCTTTTTGATCTACCATGGTTGTTAATTATATTCTTGCTAAAAATATTTTTGCTTTTTTTTCACTTAGAGATTGACTTAACTCATTTCTGATCTTTGTGTTATTGTTTACGTTTTTTATTGATTGCGATGTATCATCTGCATACCAAATTTGAGTTTGTATTTGTGTATATCGAGCCCACGCTAAAAATTTCTGCTCGTCGTAAGCACCTTTAAACACTAACATAAATGCCCTCGGAAAATTTACAGTATTGCTAAAAATACCCGTTAGGCCCCAACCTGATTTATCAATAAAATCGCCGAGATACTGCGTCCAGCTACCATCAAAATTGCTAAAGAAAAGCATGCGTTTATTATCGTTAACCATTACCCACCGGGCAAAGTGAATAGTTGGAATACCCATTAATTTACCTTTAATAAAGGCCAGCTTAATAAGGAGCCTGGCAAAAAGATACAGCCCGTTAACAGTAATCAGTCTGGCTTTACCGGGTTTCATATCTATAATTTGTGAGAATTGATTTTGAAAGAAAAAATCTTCATCAAGCTGCATTTTATTAAGCTGTTCATCACTAACCTGGTTTGGTGAGTAACCTAAAGGCTTATCCTTGCGCTCGTAAAATACCTGTATATAAACAGCCCAAAGAATAATAACCGGAAGCAATACCAGTAGCACCAATCCAAAAAGAATTAACCCGACCCAACGAATAGAAGGTGTTTTAATTTCTTTTTTTGCCCACTCAAACTCTGCATTTGACAATACTGTTTTTTGCAGATGCTGGTGAATAGCCTGTGCCGACTTCCCTTTCCAGTCGCCTTTTTCCAGTTCAGTAAGGATGTAGTTTCTTAATTTTTTTTCCTGTTTTATAGTTTGTAAACTTCGCCCA
>JBBQPX010000338.1:0-3906 GCA_038216775.1 Chitinophagales bacterium | reverse complement strand
AATAAAGGCAATACCAAATAAAAATGCCACTCAGTACCTATTGACCAAAACGGGCCGGAAATAGAATTCCCGGTTACTACATTATTAAGAAATAACAAATGAAAAAACACATTGTACCCAAAGGCAAAACCGGGGTTTCCTATTTTTATCAACAATGCATATACCAGTACAGCAAGGTAAAAAGCCGGGGCTATTCTTAAAAATCTTTTATATAAAAATGAAAGGTAAGCAACAGCAGTAAATTGTTTTTTCCGGGTCATCAGGTACATACAAAAACCACTGATCACAAAAAAGAAATCTACACCATTGCCCAAAATGGCTACTAGCTGGTACAGGTCCACGGAAAATACATTTATGGCGGGATTACCAAAATAACTCCAGGAATGTATCCATATTACGCCAAATGCAGCAAAAGTTCTTAAGCCGTCTATGGGCTGTATCCTGCTATTCAACGTTAACAATTGGTTGATTAAATTGAGTAAGAAAAGCTGGCTTATGTGGCTTTCTGATTTTGGCTTTTACAAATGCCACCGTTAATAAAAACAAATGATCAATAGAAGCAAGTTGCCTTGCATAGGCAACCGTAGTTTTAAAATCTCCCTTTAATAATGCTTTCATCATTAAAGTATAATAGAATACCAGTTTATGGTTTCGCAATATTTTTTTACCCTCATATTTTTGTTGTTCACTAACATAACCATTCAGGTACTGGTACACCTGCAGGTCTTCTCTTACATGATTAATATAATATTTTTCATTGCGGCTCAATTGCCCTTCATGATCCCTTAGCTGTATCAGTTTTTCACGGATAAAACCTTTTTCATAATGTTCTGCCAACCTAACCCACATATCAAAATCCGCAGATATTTTCATGGCCTCTTTAAACAACCCCACTTTATCCAAGGCTGTTTTGCTGATGCATGTATTGGCAATATTGCCTGCAATTGAGCCGGTGTAATAAGCAATTTTCGCATGCAGTTCAATAGAAATAATTTCAGGCGTATGATCTATAGAATTATTTTCTTTGATCCTCCCGTTTTCATCAATCATATCCCTGCCGCTATAACTGAAACCAATGCCGGGATGCCGGCCATGAAAATCTACAAAGGAGAATAAACAATGTGGATACATAATATCATCCTGCGACCATAATTTTATTAAAGGACTGTTCGATTGCTTTATTAAAAAATTAAGATTATAAAATAGTCCCTTATTCGTTTCATTTTTAAATAAATGTATCCTGCTGTCATTTAATCCCTGCAACCATTCATAACTGCCATCGGTAGAACAATCATCCAGCACCAGGAATTCAAAATTGGTCAGGTCCTGTGATAAAACGGATTCCACAGATTGCTTTAAATAATCCCCGCCATTAAACACGGCAAGTATTACAGCAATCCTGGTTGTTTCCTGCTGCTTCATTAAATGGTATCCTTTTTACTTACAGCTTCATTTAAAAGATCAACCAACTTGCCCGTTACGTTCTTAGCGGAATAGGTTTCAAACACCTCCTGCTTTACCTGCCCCGGTTTAAAAGCAGCAACAAAAGAAAGAAATTCATTGAAAATACCTGCAAATTCCTTTTCAATGCTACCTATACCTTGTTCGCCGTCAAAAGCCAGTACCAAGCCTGCTCCGGAAGAACGTACCACATTTACAGCCGTACTGTTTTGATGCAATACCGCCAGCAATGGTTTTTCACTCAATACTGCCTGGTAGGTTTTACTGGGTGTATAATGCGGCTCCGTACTACCCAGGATAAAAACTGCATCAGCAATAGCCAGGTGTACCAGCACATCCAGGTAAGGAATTCTTTTAGGATATTCAAATACGATGGTTTGCCATAAACCATATCGTTCTGCTATGGGTTTTATATTATAGCTCTCCGCATCATTGGCCAGTTTACCCGTACCTATAAAATGAAATTCTACATTGCTAAATAATTCTCCGTTGGCCTTGATACTTTTAAAAATAGCTTCCAATGGCTGATAAGATTTGGGCATCATCGCCCCCGCATAAACCAACTGTATCTTTCCGTTTTTCTTAAAAAGATAAGGCTGTATATTTAATTCCTTCAATAGTTCATGATCCGATTTTTCACCGCCATAAGGCATGGCACCCACAACAGCCTGTGTCTTTAAATGCGGGTTACTCTCCAGTACCGGTTCGTAATAACCTGCAGCTACCCCTGTTATTAAAGCTGCTTTTTTTACAGCAATAGGTTCCAGCAAAGTTGCCAGTTTTGTTGTAAACCAATGACGTGAAAATAGTTGATCACTGCCTGGAAAATAATGCACCCATGGATCAATATAATCTATGCCGTATTTTATACCGGTGCTTTCATGCAACCATCTGCCCAGCAAGGCACCATAAAAACTTGGGATAGATATGTATAAAAAATCAAACCCCTCAGCTTTTATTAATTGCTTAGCTCTTTTATACAAATGGAAAAATGCCCTTAATCCGATATCACCTACGAGCCTTGGTTTGGTTAGTTTTAAAGCTTTTACTTTTTCAATTCTCAAATCCTTAGGCAATAATTTAACAAGGTTCCAGTCGAGCGCCTCTTCATAATAATCTTCATGCACTGTTAAAATGGTTGGCTCCCAGCCAAATGAAGATAGTTGCTGCGCAAATAATCGGGGGCGGTGAACTCCGGCCAGGTTCGATGGCGGAAAATGCGGGTAAAGGATAAGTATCTTTTTCATTTCTAACTGGGTTCTACAACATACAATAGTTGGTATCCAAACAAACCTGGAGAAACCAATTTTAATTGATTGAATAAAGTAGCAGAGAACTTTTCAGAAAATATTTTTGCAAAAAAAGATGCCGCAGGTAATTGGCCGGTTACCGTTTTAACTATTACTTTAAATCCATTATTCTCCAATAATTCAATCCCTGTTTTATAAGTATACCATTTAAAATGTGTATTATCCCAAATGCCGGCAGACTGATAGGTAAAATCACCTTTGAGCAATTGCCATCTTGATTTATAATGAAACAAATTTGGTAGTGCTACAATCAATTTGCCACCTGACTGCAAACACTGCAGGATATCTTTTAACAATTTTTCAGGATAACAAATATGTTCTATTACATGGGAACAAATTATAAAATCATATTGATTATTTTTCAATTCGTCCGGCAGCCCATTTTCAAGATTATAGAGATAACAATTTCTTAAAAAACTGGAAGCTTCGTGACGTTCAATTTCAGAAATTGTAATACCATCCACTATACAACCTCTTTCCTTTAGTGCCCTGGCATTATCACCTCCACCACATCCTACATCCAATACCCTGCAGGGCATAGTAATGAATTTTAAAACATCATCATTACCTTCGTTGCGATAACTTTTTTGTATAATATTTTCCAATTTGTCTATTTATAATTAATATGGAAGTACGATCTATTTTAATGTCTGCAACAGTTTTAAAGATTCTATTTCCCAGTTTAATTCATTTGCTGCTAGTTTGTAATTATATATTCTTTGACTACTGAGTATAGAGTTATCCCTATATTTTATTAAACAATCCTTTAATTCATTTAAATCATTTAGATGAAAAGACAATCCCATTTTGAATTTTTGATTAAACGTTTTTTGCATTGCTGTTTCAGAAAAAATAATAGCATTACCGGCCAGTAAATAGGTAAATACTTTATTGGTTAAACATACATTCCTGTTTTCAGAACTAGTAAGTTCCAATGCTAATCCCACATCAAATTGTGAAGCAAAAGCAAGCAACTCGTCTGGTGCGAGGATTCCTGCAAAATGTATTCGATCCTTTATCATTTCAGCATTCTTTTCAAGATATTTCTTAAATGCCGCATTGCAATTTCCTGTCAATGTTAAATGAATATTCGGGTCATTCAATTGTATCAATGCAACTATCAATATTTCCAGCC
>JBBQPX010000337.1:0-3912 GCA_038216775.1 Chitinophagales bacterium | reverse complement strand
AACTTTAGGCACCAGCACCCCTGGTACTTACACCGTTACTTATACCATTGCAGCAGCAGGCGGTTGCGGAGCAGTAACAGCAACAGCAACCATTACCATCAGCTCATTATCAACAGCACCAACGGGCGCAACAGCATCAGCCACCACAGTATGTGGCCCTACGGCAGTAACCTTAACGGTAGCCGGTGGAAGTTTAGGTACTGGAGCAGCTTGGAAATGGTACACAGGCAGCTGCGGTGGCAGCTTGGTGGGTACAGGTTCATCAATAACCATTACACCAACAGCAACAACAACTTACTATGTAAGAGCTGAAGGCACTTGTAACACTACAACCTGTGGCAGCATCGTGATTAATGTAAATGTTCAACCAACGGTAACGATAGCCGCATCTGCAACCAGTTTAGTATTCCCACAGAAATCTACCTTAACAGCTACAGTAACACCATCAGGTACTCCAATACAATGGTACAGGAATGGCACAGCAGTAGCAGGAGCTACAGCCACAACATTGGAAGTAACGGTTGATGGTTTAGGAACTTACACAGCAAGGGTTACAACAGGTACAGGTTGTACAGCATTAAGCAATGAGGTAACGATAACCGGCAGTGCAAGTGATAATCTGTTCATTTACCCTAATCCAAATAACGGTCAGTTTGTGGTAAGGTATTACAGCAACAGAAGCAGCTTTGGCTTCCTACGTCATATCGTTATCTACAGCGAAAGCGGTCAGAAAGTATATGATAAAACATTCCCGATAACAGCACCATACAGCAGTATGAATGTTGATATCCGTAATCTTAGCAAAGGCTTCTATACTGTAATGGTAACAGATGCTTATGGTAAGGAAGTACTGGCTACGGGTAAAGTAGTTAAACAATAAGAGGTTTAAAGACTCTAGGTTTTATAAAAAAAGTCGCCCCGAAATTTAGGGGCGACTTTTTTTATGAAATCTTAGCTAATTACTGTTGCTAATTGAATATTTATTTAAGTAACTTTATAGCTCAATACCATATAAATATGAGTGATACAGTAACGAGCTTACCACCCCTCACCGCAAAAGATTTTGTAACAGACCAGGAAGTTCGCTGGTGCCCCGGTTGCGGCGATTATTCCATTCTTGCACAGGTGCAGAAAGTGATGCCAACGCTTGGCATACCAAAAGAAAATATAGTAATTGTAAGCGGAATTGGCTGTAGCAGCCGTTTTCCGTATTATATGAATACGTATGGCATGCATAGTATTCATGGCCGTGCAACTGCGGTTGCCAGTGGTTTAAAAGCCGCCCGCCCAGAATTAAGTGTATGGATTGTAACCGGCGATGGTGATGGATTAAGCATTGGCGGTAACCACACCATTCATTTGCTGCGCAGAAATTTTGATGTAAACATTTTGCTGTTTAATAACCAGATTTATGGTTTAACTAAAGGGCAATATTCGCCAACATCTGAAGAACATAAAATAACAAAATCTACTCCGTTCGGAAGTATAGACCATCCTTTTAATCCACTTGCTTTGGCTATGGGTGCAGATGCGACTTTTATTGCACGCACTATGGATAGAGACCCGAAGCATCTGCAGGCAATGCTTATAAGGTCGCAGGCGCATAAGGGAGCTTCATTTTTAGAGATATATCAGAATTGCAACATTTTTAATGATGGTGCCTTTGAAATATTTACAGAGAAAAAAAGTAAACCTGACGAAGTACTTTTTCTTGAACAGGGAAAACCATTGGTATTTGGTGCTACACAAAACAAGGGAATTAAACTTGACGGATTTAAACCGATAATTGTTGATTTGGAAGAAGGCGCAAGTACTGATGATTTGTGGGTACATGATGAAAGGGATTTTTATAAAGCACAGATATTAATCCGCATGTTTGACGACCCAAAACTTGCTGGCCATTTGCCGAGACCGTTTGGTGTTTTTTACGAAACTGAAAGAGCCTGCTACGAAGATAGCATGGCTATGCAAATAGAAGAAGTAATTGCAAAAAGAGGAAAAGGCGATTTGGATAAATTGTTGAGAGGGAATGAGACGTGGGTGATAAGCTAAAAACCCCCTCCGCCCCCTAAAGGGGGAACTTTGGAGTTCATGACTATTGAAGTTTTTCTTTTACATAAACGGTAAAATTAAAAGGAGCCATAATTACGATGGCTCCTTTTGTTATAAAAATATTTCGATTCAAACTTCGCTTCAATCTATTGCACAAGCAGTTCCCCCTTTAGGGGGCGGAGGGGGCTCGGGCGCTTCTACAACAACCCTTTACTCACCAAATACTCCGCAATCTGCACCGCATTTGTAGCTGCTCCTTTGCGCAGGTTGTCACTAACAATCCAGCAGTTTAAAGTGTTGGGTTGAGTTTCATCTCTGCGTATTCTGCCAACAAAAGTATCATCTTTATCAAAGGCAGTTAAAGGCATTGGGTAAATGAAATTTTCAACATCATCTTTTAAAACAACGCCCGGCGCTTTACTTAAAAGGTCTTTTACTTCCTGCACATCAAAATCATTTTCAAACTCAATGTTTACGCTTTCGCTATGGCCGCCCATGGTTGGTATGCGTACGCAGGTGGCGGTAACTTTTATGGAATCATCGCCCAAAATTTTATTAGTTTCCTTAACCATTTTCATTTCTTCTTTGGTGTATCCGTTTTCCAGAAACACGTCAATATGTGGTATCGCATTTAAGTCAATGGGATATTTATAAGCCATTTCGCCTTCAATGCCTTTGCGCTCATTCATTAATTGTGTAACCGCTTTAACACCAGTGCCAGTAACGCTTTGGTAGGTACTCACCACCACTCTTTTTATTTTATATTTATCATGTAATGGTTTTAACACCACCACCATTTGTATGGTTGAGCAATTTGGGTTTGCTATAATTTTATCTTCGGCAGTTAACACATCTGCATTAACTTCAGGAACAATTAATTTTTTTGAAGGGTCCATGCGCCAGGCGCTTGAGTTATCAATAACAGTTATACCAGCAGCCGCAAATTGTGGAGCAAGCTCCAGCGAAGTGCTTCCTCCTGCAGAAAAAATAGCTACATCTGGCTTGGCAGCAATAGCATCAGCAGCACTCACAATTTTATACTGTTTATCCTTAAAAGTAATTTCCTTGCCAATGCTTCTTTCAGAGGCAACGGGAATCAATTCATCTACAGGAAAATTCCTTTCAGCAAGCACCTGTAACATTTTACTGCCAACCAATCCGGTGGCGCCAACAACTGCAACTTTCATTTTTCATTTTTAATTTATGTGATAAAAAAAGCCTTCCATTTTGTTGGAAGGCTTAGTATTTTGATTCATACATCATTACTATTGTCCTTCCTTTTGCAGGCTGGTCTTTTTGGTAAAGTTTGTATGTTTTAATTTCAACATTGAGTAACGAAAATAAGTACTAAAGTGATATCATCCAAAAGCGTGGTTTAAAAACCAAAAAATCTATAAACAAAAACCACAAAAAGACTATTCAGAGACTAAAGTTATTATCTTTAAAGACCAACTGTTATATTATGAGAATTATCCGCCTATTTACGCTGCTTGTTTTTATATTGCCTGCTACTAGCGTGTTCAGTCAGTTTTTGGACAATTTTAACGATGGTGATTTTACAACAAACCCAACATGGGTAGGTAATACAGCCGATTTTATTGTTAATCCTTCGTTTCAATTGGAAAGCAATAATAAAGTTGTAAACAGTACCTTTTACTTGAGTACGGCCAGCACGTTGGCAACAACCGCCCAATGGGATTTTTATTGCCAGATAACTTTTAATCCATCTTCTGCAAATTATATTGATGTTTATTTAACCGCGTCGGCAAGCGACATCAGTGCAAATACAACCACAGGGTATTTTGTAAGGATAGGAAATACCGATGATGAAATAAGTCTGTACCGGAAAGATGCGGGTGG
>JBBQPX010000336.1:0-3920 GCA_038216775.1 Chitinophagales bacterium | reverse complement strand
CTGAAGGTTTTATTAATTTTAAACTCCGCACCTGCGCTTAAATCAGAACCGGGCTTAAAGGCTTTGGCAACATTGCCTTTATCAAGATAAAAACTGCCACCAAAAGCATAAAAATCAGCTTTAAGCAAAACCTGTTTAAATGCCCACCAACGTAGTGAACTGGTAAACTCTAATGGTAAAGTATTCCATGCTTTTGCATTGTCTTTCATTAAGGTGTAACCATTGTAGGTAACACCAGCAGTAACTGTAAATTTCTCTTTACTTACATAACTAACATCGCCATGCACTTTAAAATCTTTAACCCTGCTTTCGTTGCTTATTACAAAAGATTTACCATCGGTTGCTGTATCATTAATAAAAAACGGCAGATTTTCGTAAGTCACATAACCGGCTTTGGCATTAAAGTTAAAATGCTTGCCAAGCGTACCTTTAATGCCACCATAATACTCCACCTCTTTTGTATTTAGCTGTGCTGTAAGCGGAGCTAAATATGGGTTCATGTCAGACAAATTTTTGTAGGTATTTTTTATATAACGCCCCACCCATCCTGCCTGAAAGGCAAAAACATTTTCAGCAACATATGCTTCAGCGTACACATTTGGCAACCAAAGAAATTTGCCATTATCCCATGTTGGTGATATACCGCCATTAATACTCACACGTGGTGTTGAAAAAACAAGCGATGGCGACACCTGGAAAACATTATTATTGAATTTGATATTAGGGAAAAGATTTTTTGTGGAGTAAGATGTTATGTCAGCCTTACCTTCTATATTGATGGCGAATGCTTCTCCAAATTGCTTTTTAACCGGGGCAGTTAACAAAAATGAAGTCTCTGTAAGTTTATTGCGATTTGTAAAAAGATTTACCTGCAGATTTGGATTGTAGCTTATGCCAAACTCGCCTCTTGTTGTGTTCCGTATGCCAATCTTAGCCGAAATATCCTGAAACTGCTGCTGCACATCTTTTTTGCTGTATTTATAAATACTGCTATCAAAACCATACAGGTAATTATCATGAAACTTCAGGTTAACCCCTGCATACACTTCACTTGTTGGTAAAAACAAACTACCATTTGCTCTTACGTTTAAACGTGAATAATCCTGGTACAATAATTTACCCTTTGAAGAAATATAATCAGCATACACATTTGCCAGGTACTTTTTACCATCGCCAAAACTAAACCCTGCACTTATGTATGGTGTTTGCAAAGTACCATAGCCTGCTTTAACAAAATTTCTTGAGCCGAGATACAGATTTGTATCCTGCTGCAAAGCCAATGGTGTTAAAGGTATTGGCTGATAAGAATAAAATAAATTCTGCGCCGGAATATTATACTTCAGCGTTGGCAAAGTAGTATCTGCATTTAGATGCGATGCGGCTAAATTTATTTTAACTGCATTACGTAACACAGGTTTGTATGCCGAGTTAATATCGATAGTTGATTTTTTCTTTAGCGTATCTTTTTGTGCAAAGCCAGTGTTTGCAACTAGCAATAAGATTACCGCAAGTGAAAATCTGTATATTTTGTAACTGTTCATTGAGTTTATTTTATGTATTTTTTGCATGGTTGTTTTTTGTAGAACACGCCTTGTGGCGTGTTCCCAATGGCGTAATCGAGAACACGCCGTTAGGCGTGTTCCTACGTTTTATTTGGAAACCTTACTCGACGCTCTCTCCTCTTCAATTGCTCTGTCTAATTTCTGCTGTGCTTCGCTTTTTAATTCAGGAATAACTGAATTTTTTGCAACACTTTCGTAAGTAGCTTTTGCATTAAAATAATCTTTCTGCTTCATGAAAATATCGCCCAATAAAATATAACTTTTAGTTACCCAATTGTCGTAAGAGCCTGTTTCTTTAATAACCGCTAATGCTGATTTTTCAGCAGTTGCCAGTCTGTTCATACTAAACTGGCAATTCGCTATTTCGTAACGTGCTTCTGCGCCCCATGCTGCTTTGTTTATTGCTGCGCAAGATTTAAAAGAACTGATAGCTGCTGCGCAATCATTATTAATCTGCTGCGATTTACCCAGTACCAAAAAGGCAATTGATTTATCATCTGTACTCAATCCTTTTTTTGTAAGTAAAGTTTTTGCTGCATCATTCGCCTGCGCATAATCTTTAAGCTGGTAGTAGCACCGAACCAATCCTCTCAATGCTTCCAATTGATTATCCTGGTTTACAGCACCTGCCGTAAGCGACTCAAAGTATTTTTTAGCTTTTACATAGTCCTTCAATTCAAAATAACTTATACGTGCCGCTTCTAAAGTCGCTTTTTCAAAAAAGCGACTAATGCCTTTGCTGTTTACATAATCGTACCCAATTAATGCATTCGGGAAATCCTTTGCAGTGTTGTAACATTCACTTCTAAAATAATTCGCTTCCAAAACATAAGCTCCATTGGGGAATCTTGACAAATAATTATTATACCCTTCAATGGCTGCAGTACAATCATTGGCATTATACTTTAACCCTGCGGATGTATAGGTAAGTGAATCCGCTTCGCTTACAGAAATATTTTTACCATTACGGCGCATCATATCTACATATTCATTTGGTTTGCCAATTTCTACGTAAATATTTTTCATTATATCCGTAGCTTCATCAGCTTCTGATGATTGCGGATATTTCTGAACCAGTGTTTGATAATTACTAAGTGCATCATCGTATTTATCGCTGTTGTAATAAACCAGCCCAAGTTTTAAATAAGCCCTTGGCTTTAAACCGCCTGCGGCTGGGTCTTTCAGTACATTATCAAGATAAGATACGGCTGATAAAAACTTTTCATCAGCAATATAAGTTTGAGCAATTTCCATATTAACATCAGCAACTAAATTGCTTTTTGGATATTGCTTCAATAAGCTATTCAGTGTATTTATTTTATTGGTGGAACTTTTTACACCCGCAATCAACGACATTTGAAACATTGCATAATCGCTTTGCGGCATAGCGCTGTTTACAACGTTACTATACATGGTGTTTGACTTGATAAAATCAGAATTCATAAAATAACAATCGGCACTACGCACATAAGCATCCTGCTCCATGGCAGATGATGTGATGGTTGCGTTCTTTGTAATCTGCTCAAAAAAGCTAAGTGCTTTACTGTAATTTTCTTTTTGAAACCAGCTATAACCTAGGTCGTAATTGGAAGCATTTCTGTTTGCCTCGCCTTGTGCAGGTACGTTTGCAAGCTGATAAATACTCAAATATTTTATGGCATTATCATAATCGCCATTTCGGTAAGCTATTTCGCCTTTCCAAAAATTTGCATAAGGCGTTACTTCTGATGTTGGGAGAGCAAGCACTTTTGTTAACAAATTGTCTGCTTCTTTCAAACGTTGGTCATTCACAAGCTCCACTGCTCTTCCATACAAAATACGAGGATAAACTTTTTGCATGGATGCCGTTGGTTTATCAAACGATTCATACAACTTTAATGCATCAGCAAAATTATTTGTGTTCGCCATCAAACTAACCAAAATTTCCTTGGCCTCGGTATCGTACTCGCTGTTTGGATAATCAACGATATACTTTTTCATTTCGTTCAATGCAATATCCTGGTAGCCTAACTCATAAGAAAGTTTTGCATAGTTGAACCTCGAAATTTTTTGCTGTAACTTATTTGAGCTGTTGTAGGCACAGTATTGAAAAGCATTACGGGCATTGGTTTTCTGGTTTGTACGCAAGTAACAATCGCCCAACAGGTACATGCTGTTTTGCCCCATGGAATCTTTTTCATTACTCAATTGCTTAAACCCTGTTATAGCTTTATCCAGGTTATTGGCATCGTAATAACAGTAACTCAATTCATACATTATCTCCTTGGTTACTTTGTCGCTGCTGTTTACATACGATTCTAAAAGTGGAAGTGCTTTTGTATAATTTTTCTTTTCAAAATAAATCTGCCCCATCAGCAG
>JBBQPX010000335.1:0-3934 GCA_038216775.1 Chitinophagales bacterium | reverse complement strand
GATGCCTATTACACTGATTGGAAAGGAAGCAAAGAACTTGACGGAGGAACGCTTTTTACACAATTCAGCCATTTTATTGATTTGCTGTATTGGCTTTTGGGTGATGTGACTGCGGTAAAAACAATCGGTAAAAACTTTGCTCATAATAGTATTGATTTTGAAGATTCGGGTGTTGTGCTTTTTGAAATGCAAAGCGGTGCCATAGGTTCCTTAAATTATACGGTAAACAGTTTTGAGAAAAATATGGAAGGCTCATTTACCGTTTTTGCTGAAAAGGGAACGGTAAAAATTGGCGGGCAATATCTTAATGAACTGGAGTATTGTGAAGTTGGCGGAATGAAGCGACCTGATTTACCTGCAGGAAATCCTGCAAATGGATATGGGCTTTATAAAGGAAGCATGAGCAATCATGATAAGGTGTACAAAAATTTAATACTTGCTTTGCAAGATGATAAACATGCTTTTGCAAGCGCGGAGGAAGGATTGAAAACGGTGGAGATAATTCAGAAGATATACGAGGCCCAAGTTCCCCCTCCGCCCCCTGAAGGGGGAACTTGGCACACTAATACTTTATAGTTATCAAAATAATACTGAACTAATTATATAAATGCCTGATTTAAAAAATACTCCTTTACCATCTTACTCCAAAGTTCCCCCTTCAGGGGGCGGAGGGGGTATGGGCTCGGGCAAGGGTATTCTTTTTTTTACGGTAACTACTGATTTAACCTACGACCAGCGCATGATACGCATTTGCACATCGCTTGCCACTGCTGGGTATGATGTGGTTTTGGTAGGCAGAAAAGTAAAATCCTCTATTCCACTAACCAATCAACCTTTTAAACAAAAAAGAATTAATTGCCTTTTTGAAAAGGGCAAAATGTTTTATGCAGAATATAATATCCGCCTTTTTTTTTATTTGCTTTTTAAAAAGATGGATTGCATTTGCGCTATTGATTTAGATACGATACTCCCCTGCCTTTTCATCTCCCAAATAAAAAAAGTAAAAAGAGTTTACGATGCACATGAACTGTTTTGCGAAATGAAAGAGATTGTTACACGCCCCGGCATTTATAAAATATGGAAACGGATTGAACGCTTCACTGTTCCAAAATTCAGTTTTGGTTACACTGTAAATGAGCCTATTGCCGATGAGTTTAAAAAGATGTACAATGTAGATTATAAAGTAATAAGAAATATTGCCGTCCTCAAAGAATTACAACCTGTTGAAAAAAGAGAAAAATTCATTTTATACCAAGGCGCTGTTAACGAAGGCAGAAGCTTTGAAACACTGATACCAGCTTTTAAAAACATCGATTGTACATTAATTATTTGTGGTGATGGCAATTTTATGCAGCAGGCTAAAAAATTGGTAGCCGATAACAATCTTCAAGACAAAATCATTTTTAAAGGCAAAATAAAACCAGATGATTTGCACGCTATTACGCAGCGGGCATACATAGGTATAACCTTGTTCGAAAACAAAGGTTTAAGCAATTATTATTCTCTGGCAAATCGCTTTTTCGATTACCTGCACGCTGGCATTCCGCAGTTATGTGTAAACTATCCGGTATATGCCGCCATTAACAATCATTTGCCGGTTGCGGTGTTGGTGGATGATTTAAGCCCAACAAATCTGGCAACGCAACTGAACAATTTACTCCATAACGAGGTTGTATATAAAGTGCTACAGCAAAACTGCTTAAACCTGCGGCAAACATTAAACTGGCAACAGGAAGAAAAAAAACCTATTAAATTTTATAATGATTTATTCGGATAAACACGTACATATTGTAACGCCAGATGTACCCTGGCCGGCAGATTATGGCGGCGTTATAGACCCGTTTTATACAATTAAGGCGCTACACAGCAAAGGGGTAAGCGTACACCTGCATTGCTTTACAAAAGCAGAAGGCGAACCATCTAAAGAAGAATTGAGTAAATACTGCAGCAGCGTTAATTATTATCAGCGTAAAAGACATAGCAGCAGTTTTTCATTTAATAACCCACTGATAGTTAACAGCCGTATTAGTGAGGAGTTGATTGCAAACCTGCAAAAAGATAATCACTCTGTTATATTGGAGGGCATTCACTGCACTCATTATTTACAACATGACCAGCTCGCTAACAGAAAAGTTGTGGTACGCTTATTTAATGCCGAGTTTGAATATTACAAACAACTGGCCAAGCACGAAACCAATATTTTTAAAAAGTTTTACTATTTAAACGAAAGCAAGGTTCTAAAAAAATACGAAAGGGCAATTGCCAGCAAAGCTTCTATATTGGCGCTAAGCCAGCATGATGTTGATTTGTATAAACATCATTTTTCCGCAAACAACATCAATTACCTTCCTGTTTTTCTGCCCTATACTTTAGCTGTGGGTAAAGAAGGCAAGGGTTGTTATTGTTTTTATCATGGCAATTTATCCATAAATGAAAATGAAGAAGCCGCAACCTGGTTGTTGGAAAATGTGTTCGACAAACTGGAAATTCCTTTTGTAATTGCTGGTAAAAATCCATCAAAAAAATTACAAGAACTTGCGCATAGTCATCAGCATACTTGCCTTGTTGCAAACCCGAGTGATAAAGAATTGCAGGATATGATTGGCAAAGCGCATGTGCATGTGCTGCCATCCTTCAACAATACGGGCATAAAACTAAAATTATTAAATGCTGTGTTTAATGGCAGACATTGTTTGGTTAACAAAGCTGGTGTTGCAGGCAGCGGGTTAGAAAATTATTGCCACATAGCAGAAGACGCAAATTCTTTTCAGCAAAGAATAAAGGACTTATACCTGCAGCCATTTACAGAGCAGGAAATTGAGCAAAGGCAGGGCCTGTTGCAAACTGTATATAATAATGAAGTAAATGTTGAAAAGCTTAGCTCATTTCTATGGTAGCATTGTCCCACACCTTTCCCATTTCTGTTTTAATGGTACGTGCCGGAAATTTCTTAATCACCATGTAATCATGCGTAGCCATTATTATTGTGGTGTTATAATCTCTGCAAATGTGAAACAGCAACTGCATAACCTCATCGCTTGTTTCCGGATCAAGATTTCCGGTAGGTTCATCAGCCAATATTAATTTAGGAGAATTTAATAAAGCTCTTGCTACGTCCACACGTTGCTGCTCCCCGCCGCTCAACTCAAAAGGCATTTTAAAACCTTTAGTTTTCAATCCCACTTTTTCAAGCACATCAGCAATTTTTTCATCCATTAATTTATCGTCTTTCCAGCCGGTAGCTTTCAAAACAAATTTCATATTCTCATTTACGTTTCTATCAGTAAGCAATTGAAAATCCTGAAAAACAACACCCAAATTACGACGCAGAAAAGGCACCGTTTTCCAGGTTAGCTCTTTCAGATTATGACCTGCAACCCAGCCCTCGCCTTCACGCAGCACCAAATCACCATACATAGTTTTAAGCAAACTGCTTTTACCCGTTCCGGTTTTACCAACCAGGTAAACAAACTCGCCCTTATCTACAGAAATGTTTACGTCACTTAAAATAAGACTATCGCCCTGGTAAATATTTACGTTTTTTAATTCTACTATTGATTGAGACATATTTTTGTTTTGTAGTTTTTGCCCCTATCCCCTAAAGGGGGAAATGAGGAAGATTATGTTTGCACTTTTCTATTGCACGTAATAATTCCACAATAGCTGCAAATTTAAGTTTTACAACATCAGTATTAAAAATTAATTTCTTCACCATTTGTTAAATTATAGTTGAACCTGCCTGCCGGCAGGCAGGTAACTAAAAAAATAGTTGTTAAACTAACTAATTAGTTTTAGGTTTACATTATCAATTTAAATAAGCAATAAAAATGAAAGTACTAACCAAAGCCGAAGAACAGATTATGCAGGTAATCTGGAAACTGGAAAAAGCATTTCTCCGGGATATTATGGATGAAATACCTGAACCAAAGCCGCA
>JBBQPX010000334.1:0-3943 GCA_038216775.1 Chitinophagales bacterium | reverse complement strand
GGTACGAGTTGTTGGCAGATAACGCAATAGTAAGCTCGAATTTTGAAGAATTAACCTTGGTGAACTTTTGCGAAGTACCCGGCCCATCAGTAGCACAGCCACATTGCCAGCTTAGGGGTGTTGCACTGCCGGTTATGTATAATTCGGCTGGCACAGGATACACTACATCGAGATAAGGCGTAATAACAATCTTTAGTACATTAGAATATAAAGGAACACTGTTATTGGCGAGGCTTGATTTAACCCTTATTTCCATGTTATGTGGCATGTTTTCCGCAAGGCCCATTCCCAGTAAAATTGTATTTATGTCTTTTACCGTAAAAGTGGTTGATAACTCTTTCGAAATCGACTTTTGCCCTATTTTAGGATTAGTGAAATTTGAACCGGTTGTATCAAACTGTACCGTATAGGTAACATCTTGTGAACTTACACCTGTGTTAAACTGGTATTCAGGATTGGTCCACGTAAACTTTAAAGCCTGATTGTCCTTATTGGCAATTAGTAAAATCATGGCATTGGTAGAAGATGCGGTAAGCACAGGTGCAGTTCCTCCATTATAAACAACCTGATTTTCATCTTTTTTACACGATATAAACAACACTGCCATCAGCATTGCCATCAGTGTTATTTTAAAAATATGTTTCATATAGCTTTGTTTTTGACGTGATAAATTTAGAAGCCTGTATTTTGAGTTAAATTAGGATTGCTGTTTCTGGCGCTTGACGGTATTGGAAACAAATTGTATTTACTGTCAACCGCTGTACCTGAGGCAAGGCCACCCTTCCATGGCCATAAGTAAGTTCCATTAGTTAATATACCGTAGCGTATTAAATCTGTACGGCGGTGTCCTTCCCAAAATAATTCTCTTCCTCTTTCATCCAAAATAAATTGCAGATTCAATTGTGCCGCCGTAATATTACCGGTTGCGTTTCCATAAGCCCTTGTGCGTATATTATTTACGTACTGTAAAGCTGTGGCAGCATTTCCATTGCCGCCGCGTAAAACAGCTTCGGCATAAATCAGGTACATCTCCGCCAATCTAAATACTGGAAAGTCTACATCAGCAAATGTGCGGCTGGTAACATCATGAACTTCTCCATTATCTGACCGAATGTTTTTGAATTTGTTGACATGCACGCCGCTACTTGCATCGGGAAAATTCACTTCACTTGCATTAGGTAAAATCGGAAGTTCTACCTGCGATGCACCAACACCAAATTTAGAGGTTACAAACATGGCTCTTTTATCTGTTGCGCCGGTGGGGTCAGCAAATAAATTTGACAAGTTTTTGGTACCTACGTATCCGGCCCAGCCGCCACCACCTGCACCTTTAAAATAATCGGTTGCTTTATCGCTGCCAGATGCACAGTTTACCAGAAAAGTGGTATTACCGTATCCCTGCGTTTTTACTCCATCGCAATTAATTGACCAAATCATTTCATTTGTTCTCTTTTCATTATCTGCCATAAATAACTGGCCATAACCACTATAACCATTAACGTTAGTTTGATTTAACTGGTAACCCGCAGCAATTACTTTTTGTGAGTAAATAACTGCTGAATCATAATAAGTGTTTGAAGAAGCACCCAAATAAACGTTTGCATTTAAATAAATTCGGGCCTGCAATGCCCAGTTTGCTGATTGGTCTACTCTACCATATTCTGCGGTTTTCGCAGAAAGCATATCAGGGTCAATTGCTTTCAACTCGCTCATGATATAAGCGTACAAATCTTTTCTGCTTATTTCCGGCGGCGTTTCGTTTGAGGCAATTCCGTAAGCTTCGGTAATAAAAGTTGATTTACCAAAAAGCTCCATCATTACCCAGTAATTAAATGCACGTAAAAAACGGATTTCAGCCCTCGATTTTTTTATGTCAGTTGCATCAGCACCGCTTATACCACGTGCAGCCAGCTTATCATCTGTAGATTCTCGCAGGTATTCGTTAATTAATGTAACATTCCAGATTGGGCGGGCGTACATACCCTTTAAAAACGGGTCAGACGCATCGTAAGTAAAGGCATGGTAATTTTTAATTGTCTGGTCGTTCCAGAAACATACTGCCTCATCAGTAGTTAATTCCTGGCAATTAAAAAACGGGCGGATAAAGGCTATTTGAGAACCTTCATCTAAGCCACCTGAAATATCCGGGCTGCCTGAAGGACCGTTGTTACCGCCGATTGACATAGCTCCATAAATCTTTGCGAGTACGCTTTTATAGCCACCTGCCGTTGCATATACTTTTTCAGGAGTAATATCATTCTGCGGTAAAAGATCCAGCTTTTTTGCGCAGGAGCTAACTAAAATAGTGAGCACCATAATTGCACCTGAAATTTTTAAAATATTATTTTTCATAATCATTATTTTTTTTTCAAAAATGAATTAAAAGTCAAGGCTGGCTCCAAGTGAAAATACTCTTGGCCTTGGATAAATTGTGTTATCAACACCATTGCCTGAATTTTCAGGATCCAGACCTTTGTACTTTGTAATAACAAATACATTCTGCACACTGCCAAATAAACGCAGGCTGGCTTTATTTTTAATAATTTTTCCAAAACTGTATCCTACATTAACGTTGTCTAATCTTAAGAAAGATGCGTTCTGCAAATAATAATCAGACAAATACTGTTGGTTACGAAATCCTGTATTTGCAAAATCACGTGAGCCGTTGGTTAATAGCTGGCCATTTTGGATGGCATTTAATACGCCCGTTCTTGATGCAAAGTTGTTATATAAATAATTATTGTAAGAACCATGCATGGCAATACCCAATGACAATTTTTTGTATTCAACCTGCGAATTAATTCCAAATAACATAGTTGGCGATGCAGTTTTAGAATTGTAATATTTATCGTTAGCTGTTCCGTCCCTGTTTAAATCTTCGTACAAACCTTCAATAGGTCTTCCGGTTGCGGCATCATACACCTGCTGGTTTACATAATAAGTGTAGGGCGCATAACCTACCTGGTGGTACAACAAATTATTTCCCGTTCCACCGCTTATTCCTCCAGCTTCATTTCCAATAAAAGCGGGATCATTCACAGCTAAAAGCCTGGTAACTTTAATATCCTGTGCTGTAATGTTAAATCCAAAATCCCATCGCAGGTCTTTCTTTTTAATTGGAGTAGTGTTTAAAGTAAATTCCACTCCATTATTTTCCATATTGCCAATGTTCCTTAATAACCGGATATCAAAATTCTGGCCCGGGGCCTGATCTACAGAGCTTAAAAGGTCTTTTGTTTTTTTGTTATAAAGCTCAATAGAACCGGTAATTCTATTGTTTAAGAAACCGAAATCAAGACCGAGATTTTGAGTAGTGGTTGTTTCCCACTTTAAATCAGGATAGTAAGGACTTGGGCGGTACACATAATAAAAATTATTACCAAACTGGTATTGTGCAGTTGGAGTACCGTAGCTGTAGTTAGCCAGGTAACCGTAATTACCAATACCATCCTGCTGACCGGTAATACCCCATCCAATACGAAGCTTTAAATCAGAAACAATATTACTGTTTTTGAAAAAATCATCTTTAAGCTTCCAGGCTGCTGCAACGGAAGGAAAATAACCAACGCGGTTGTCTTTAGAAAATCTGGAGCTTGCATCTCTTCGCAGCGAAGCTGTAATAAGATATTTATTATTATAAGCGTAATTAACCCGGCCAAAATAAGACTCTATCCTGTTCTGTTGTTTGTCTGTAGGAAAAACAGGAGGTGAGGTACTTTTTATAGTATCGCCATCCTGCCTGTATGAGCGAAAGTTGTAAACATCTGTTTGAAAAGCCTGGTAACCGTGCCCTACAAGTACATCAAATTTACTTTTTATACTCTTGATCTCTTTACTGTACGACAGCGAAATTTCTGCAAGCGTATTCTGCTTTTTTTGCTTGTACTGGGCGTAATTTCCTCCTGTGGTTTGATTAGTAACCAAGATGGAATCAATATTATCG
>JBBQPX010000333.1:0-3956 GCA_038216775.1 Chitinophagales bacterium | reverse complement strand
GGTAATCTTTTTTCAGGTATTTATTTAGTTTTTCCGCATCGTTCTTATAGGCTGTTTGCATAAGTCCTTTCTCTATTTCAAGGGTCTTTAATGCATCATTAAAGCTGGCCGCCTCTGTAGCCATTTGTGTAGCCAGTATTTGTTTACGTTTTTCTAAAAACGCTCTCCTGCTTATGTAGCTGAAGGGTAGTTTTCCATCGTACGTAATCAGAAACATCAGTTTTTTTCCAGTTACGCCAAAACCCAGATTGGCACCCGTTTCTTTAAAATACCAATAGCCATCTTTTGCAACCGGCATATCGGGCATAACATTAAAGCCCTCTGCCAGTAACCTGTCTCCCTGGGCTGTATCGTATATTTCAGCGTCAAACATATTTATTCCAATCTGAAATAAGGTTGAAGTTTCATGGCTTATTTTAACCGAGCCTCCATCGCAATAATAGTTTAATGGAATGATGCGGTAATCGTAACTATTTGCAGCCATGTTGGGATAAGGACGGTTATAGGCTCCACCAAAATCAGCTTCTACAGCCACTGGTTTGTAGCTGCGTATTATCATAGCGTGCAAGGCATCTACTAGTTTTTTTTGTCGGGCAAGGTCTGCAGGTGCAATACCGGATACAGAACCTTTCATACTTTGTTTCCAGGTGCCTGCCATTTGCATCAGCGAAGCCTGATTACAACCGGAATTTACCGGCGGCTGTGCCATAGTATAAAAATTATTTAGCAAAATGCCTGTAAAAAGCAGCAGCATCAGTTTGGTTGTATGGTTCATCAGGAGTAAATTTTTTAAGAAAATATTTACGGGTACCCGTTCCACAACTTTATCTCCACAGGAGTAAATATACTGTTTATTTATCCGGATTTTTAGGCAGCTTGAAGTTCCTGCTCTTTTTTGCCGGCATGCTGCTGGTTGTTGGTAATTGCTAACACTGCTTTGCTGGCGGCACGAATACTAACTACAGCGGTCAGTGGGTGCCAGTTGGGATCACAAACAGCGGCGGAGGTATATCCGAGGCTTTGAAAAACGAATGCCACTAAGTTGTTTTGATGCTTGTTTAAATTAAATGTACGGTTACGGTTAATGTTTTCGTTTTTTAACTCCCCGATACAATCGGGGCAGAACTAAAACGGCAACAAGTGATCCCGTAAACTTTTACGTTTGTTAATTAATGTTTTGGGAAGGGAACACTTGCCAGTTGGGGTAAAAAATCTTAAATCTTTGAGCTGCCGTCGTCTGGCCGCCCGGCCAACGACGATTTAAATTGATGTGCTTTGTTTTTATACGGTTTTTGGGCGCTACGCCGTTGGTTAAAAACCAGACGGCGGCATGTGCTGGTTGGGGAGTGGGCTTGCGTGCAAATATTTGATACCTACGGCGGCAAAAAGACCAGACGGCGGCGACTGCTGTTGCGCCAGTTGGCTTGCGTGTGTTTTATGTAACACCAACATGGGCTAAGAGCGTTTTCTCTTCCATTTTAATGTGGCGCAATAACCGGATTCTGAACTGGTGATAATAATTCATTTCAATTGCGCCTTGTTTCTCCGTTGCCTTATTCAACAAATTATCAATAGCGTGATGGTCGTCTGTGAAAAATTGATACAACGGTTTGTTCATAAATGCTTAAGTGCTAGAGGCAAGCCACTAATGTAACTTAAGGGTTAAACAATAGTTTTTCCATAGCAAATGTAGAATTTTTGCAGCTAATACTTTTACATGGTCAGGAATCTAGCTTGTTATGCATTTCCAAAATACATTCTTCGGTAATATTCTACAAAAAAACATGTTTTGCAACAGGTAGTTAAGCTAATGCTCATTTACTGTGCTGCATATCTGCCAGTAAATTTATACCTCCGCAAATTGGGGGAACGCATGCACCAAACACTTACGCCAGAAGGGAATTTAAAAATTATTTTACATTATCGCAAAGCATTTCGTAACCGCCTAAAGAATTTATAGCTTGTGTGTTTTGAAATTTACCACCTATGTATTCTTCATACAAAACAGCAGTATCATCTAAATAACATTTGCCATCAATGCCTTTATAAACAATAGCCATATGCTTTTGCCGGCCAATAACAACACTCGTTAATTGGTTCCGTTCCGTACTCCAATCGCTTTGCATAATTAATGCCTTAATGGCAGTTCCATTATATTTTGATTTGTATTTTTTATTGTAGGCATCTATCATCATTTTTTCAAGTGCTGCATCTTTCATAACACCTACAGGTAGTTTTGTATTTTTAATTTGTTCTTGTTTGTTACCTTGTATTTTACTTTTCATTTTATCTAAGCTGCCAAACCTGGCAATTAAATCCGTCATTTTTTTATGCGTAATAGCATACGCACTTTGTAAAGGATATATTTTTTGTGCTGCATCCCAATACAATTCATAAAACTGCACTTCATACAATACTGTTTCAAGTCCATCTGAACTTGATTCTGTATTCATGTAATTTTCTTTGCTTTTAATAAAAGCGTCCGTATTTTGATTAAACCTGTCAATGTATCTGATATAATCATTTGCATTTATTTTGCTGCCTTCTATTGGTGTTAAATCTAAAGCTACTGCCTCTTGCGTTTTTGCTTTATATAAATCCATTTGTTCTTTTACTCTTTCTAAAGTATTAGAACCAACTTGTAAGTTGGCATCAACAAATAAATATTTTAAGATACCATCGCTTTTTAGCCCTGCTTTTTTAGCATCATTTCCAGCTTTAACAATTGTGGCTTTTTTATTACTGCTTTCTGTTTGTGTATTATCATCATCTACAACTGATTTTTTCCATTTATTTAATTCTACTTCCATTGCACTCGTGTTGTAAGCGTTATCTTTTTCTTTTACAGCAGCTAAAGCTTTTTCGGCATTCGTTATTTGAATGGGTCCACCATTTCCATTATTAAATATTCCCATTTGTCGCCAAAATACTTTTACTTCCATTTTTGCAGGCCCATTGTAATTCGTATCCTGTGCGGCAATACTTGTGGATAATGATAAAACGAAAACTAAAATTGAAATTGCTTTCATAATTGTCTGTTTTTTATAAAAGCAAAACTATTTAATAAAATAGATAGAAAAAGTTGCGTTTTATAAGTGAGCCTATCCGTTTCACAGGCGTATGATTTGAAGTGCAAAAAAAGATGGCATAAAAAAATTATCACTTATAAAACAAAATGCCTCAATTGTTAATCTAACATAACCTTATATAAATTGACCTGTTTACATACTCTGCCCCACTTTACTTTAGCATAATCAACCACAACCGGAAATTATTAAAACTATTTACTTTGACAATTAGTACAATCGATAAAAAAACATTTCAATTAAATAATGAAGCAGGAGAAATACTTGCTCGTTTAATATATAGCAGTAATACTTTTAATGAAGCTTGTATTGAAATTGGAGAATTGTTTATGTTGGAGCTTATTGCCACTGGCATATGGATTACATCGTTTACAGAAGATACTAAAGAAAAAATTATCAGTAAAATAAAAGTGGAAACTGGTGGCAATATGTCTATAAGAGGTTTTTATAAAAGAAGAAAATATACTTTTAAACTGTCGGCTAATTTTAAGTTACATTTTTCTTTATTTAATGCCGAGGGTGAAGATCTACTAACGCTAATACCCTCGGTTAATTGGCAAAAGCAATCGTATGATTTTGTTTTGCAGTTTAAAGAAGAGATTGAAAAAGAGTGCAATGCATTTCTTATCTTACAGACACTGCATTGTGCTAACTACCACCTGAGTATGATGCATGGAGGTAATGTGCCGGCACTTATCAACATATAATAATATAAAGCTTTGAATATGATGAAGGCAATCTTACAGTCAAAAATTGTGTATGCAACTATCATACTCCTTTCGGTTATTTCAACGGCTTATCCGCAAAATAGCTGTAGCTGCGATGTATATGAAAGATTAGTAAAAGATAAAAAATCTAAACCGGAAATTT
>JBBQPX010000332.1:0-3980 GCA_038216775.1 Chitinophagales bacterium | reverse complement strand
TCTGCCAAGCAGCTATGAGTTTTATTTTTTTTGTTGAAGCCGTGCCCAAAGACAGCCAACGCTTCTCAAAAGCGGTGTGCAAGCACGAATCTTTTTTATGCCATCTCACTACGTTCAGTCAATGGCAAAGCCTACCGGCAGTATGGTAGAAAATAGTACACCTCACTACGTTCAGGCAAGTGTAAAGCCTGCGGCAGCAAGGTAAAAGAACAGCTACAAAAATGGCATAGCAAAGGTATTGCGGCAAGCCAACACACAAGGCCGCCAAAAGATTGCTCAAAAAAATTGCATAAACACAGCCCCAACACACAAGGCCATCTTTTATAAATTTTTTCTCCGCTTCCTTTTGGCCTGCGCTCTTGCCGACAAAGGCTGGTCGCTAAGCATTTTTTGCTGCATTTTATTTTTTATAACAATTAAATTTTAAAAGATGAAACGAACAATCACATTAGAAATCCCAAAGCAGTTGGAACTTATCTGCCAGCTTTTAGAAGTTACTCCGCAAGCCGTTTTACAAAACTTTATTGATGATGTAAGCCTGCAGGTTGGTAGTAGCGGCAGCGATGAAAGGCGTATGGCTGTTGAATATTTTATGAGGGTTGGTTATGGGATGCAACGTTATGAGTTCGACCAAGTGGAACAAATGTTTGATGGCTTAAACTGGTTGCGTTGCCAGTGGCCGGGTAATGATGCAGAAAAAGAAAAGCAATACCTGCAGGAGCGCAGGAAGTTTTTAAAGCAATGGTTTAAAGAATGGAAGGCAAAAGAAAGTAACTAATCATAAGGGGCTGGCGCCCCTTATTTTTTCTTTCAATTGAAAAGAAAAAATCCGTTAGTTTTATGTGATAGAAAAAAGTTCTTTGATTGGCTGCAGGCGTTGGGGAGGATTTTTGAAATGTAGCTAAAATGGTGCGGTAGTTACTATCCCTTCGGCGGGCGACTCTCCGGAATTTGCTCAAATGCAGCAGGTAAGTTAGACAACAAATATGAGTTGATGGGGAAAGAAAAACAGGAGAAAGAATTTAGCGATGGAAGTGGATTAGAGTGGAGCGATTTCGGTGCAAGAATGTATGATGCACAAATAGGACGCTGGTTTAATATTGACCCGTTAGCAGATAAAATGCGGAGACATTCACCTTATAATTTTGCATTTAATAATCCTTTACGTTTTATAGACCCTGACGGAATGGGGCCGACTGATATAATTATTACAGGTGGTGATGCATTATTTAGAGAAAGGGCATTTAATGATTTGCAAAAGCTTTCTTCTACCCCTTTAGTTTTAAATAATAATGGAAAAGTTATAGAAGCAAGTAAAATTACTAAAGATGATAAGATTGAATTCTCAGGAAAGGTCGAGACCGATAAAAATGGTGTGGTTATAGAAAAGGCTCATGGAACAGCTTTAGTAAGCGATCTGATTAATAATACAACAAATAAAGATGTAGTTATAACCGAATCCAAATTGGGAGATTTTACAGAGCCGATAAGTAGTCGAGATGGAGGAGATGGTACTGGCACGGGATCAAGCGTTGAATATAATCCTTATAACCGAAATGATGGTAAAATTGGATCTGACCCAGCAGTAGTTAATGATGATGGCTCGAAAGGAGTTGCCCCCTTTGTTGCATTGGGACATGAACTTTTACATGCTCAAGAATATAAGAATGGCAAAAATGATAATAATGTAGCAGGGGGAGGTATTATAGACCCTGATACAAAAATCAAAAATAATCTAAGTAACAGTGAAGTTAGAGTTCGGAGTAAAGAAAACGAGATAAGGGATGAGAATAAAATTGGAAAAAGGAAATTACCGTACTAAAAGTTATTCTATGTTTAAGTTAACCCCATTTTTATTTTTTATTTTTTTTTCTTGCTTGGTACATAACCCAAACCAGACCTATGCTCAACAGCATCTTGATTCAGTTTTTATAAACTGGAATATATCTACTTTTAAATCTTTGGATGCACAAATACAATCATCAACTGATAGCGTACAAAAGAGTAATTATGAAAACAGACGTTTAACCTTCAATGGGTATTTAGATATAGAAAAAGTGGAAAGTGTGAATACTGAATCTTTGAGATATAAGTTCTTGCGTAAAATACGTTTAAGAAATAATGAGAGGCAAAACTTTTATATCATAGAGGCTAATAAATCTGGAATGAGTATGCTATTAAGAAATTTTGTGGTTCAAATAGGTGCTGCTCATAAAGCCGAGATTGTTTTTTTTACTTACGTAAATGGGAAGTGGCAAAAGCAAGGCTTGTGTAAAAAAGATAATTTTAATATCGATAATGATTTAAAGAGTAGCATCACAGAATTTGGTAATGGGTTTAACTATGGCGATATTATTGTGACCAAGTTTGAAAATAACTTAGTAAAAGAATCGCAATACTACTTGTATTCAACATTATCCATGAAAAGCGGAATCAAAGAAGTTTTGAATTGTTATAAACAGGAAAATTTTATAAAGTAAATGAATCTAAAATAAAAAGGCCCCGTATTGGCGCAATGGTGTCGGGCGACTCGTCCTGGCGCAGGAGTGTAAGCTAAACAAATAATAATCTTCCCTTCACTCCCACAGGTGCAGGATGGAAAACTGTTAGGCGCTGGAATGAGGCGAAGGTTTTGTGTGAGGACTTCCAGTGCCGGGCGGTTACTACAGCATTAATAAAATAGACATTATAACAACAACAAAGCCCTCAATCGAGGGCTTTAATATTTTACGAAGCGAAAACTTTTTTTGCTTTATTTGATTGCAGGAAGGCGTCCAGCATAGCAAATACATGAGCTTTATCTTCTGTGCCGAGTTTTTGAATATCAATAATTTTATTCACTACATTTTTTTCCAGCAGCAAATCCGTATTGCCCACCAAATAATCTAAAGACACTTCGAGGGCTTCGGCGATGGCGGCGGCCATCTCAATGGAAGGTTTTACTTCATCCCGTTCATAGCGGCCAATTACAGCCCCATGCACATCTAAGTTTTTTGCCAGTTCGTCCTGGCTCATCTTTTTGATTTTCCTTACTTCTCCGAGGCGTTTGCCGAATGTAGTTGACTTCATATGTGTATTAAATAAGACAGTTAAACAAACTGTTCTGCGAATTTACACAACATAAGTATCGTAACAAAGACATAAAAGTTTTGGTTCAGTAAGATTTATCTGTTAGGTTTGCAACAGATATGTAGTCAAAAAATTTTTTCAATGGATATAAAAGACATCAAACAGCAACTAAGTATTAACCAGGTGTTGAACTATTACAATTTAAAACCTGATAAGAATGACCGTTTAGTTTGCCCCTTCCACCCGGATAAAAATCCCAGCCTGCAGATTTATCCAAAGACAAATACCTACTGTTGCTTTAGCAGTAATTGTAAAGCTGGCACTGGCGACCAGATACAATTTATAGAACTCAAAGAGAACTGCAACAAACATGAAGCTTTATTAAAAGCAGCCAGTTTAATAAATGGTAATCCAGCAACAGCACTACAACAACCGGAGGCAGCAAAATTATTTATCGAAGCAGAACCCACGTCCCTGCGGGCCGGGCAGGCATTAGAAAAGATTGCAGTACTAACGAAGCTGTTTAAATATTTTACCAAGGCATTACCACTAACAAAGAAAGCAGTTGATTACACCGAGAGCAGAGCAATAAATTACAAGCTGCATGAAATAGGTTTTAATACTGGCGACTGGCACCATAAATTAAACGAGAAAAATTTTATTGCAAGCTGTGAGCAATGCGGTTTATTAAAAGCAAGACCAGCCAACGGTTTTAATGTGTGGGCAAAGGATTGCATCATCTTCCCGTTGAATAATGCAGAAAATAAAAATGTGAGCCTTTACGGCAGAAGTATAACCAACAATGAAGACAGCAGACATTTTTATTTAAGTAACAGAAGCGGACTTTATCCAGGCTATCCCAAAGCAGAAACGAAAAAATTAATTGTAGTTGAAAGTATTATTGATGCAGC
>JBBQPX010000331.1:0-3989 GCA_038216775.1 Chitinophagales bacterium | reverse complement strand
AAGCAAATTTTTTGGTGAAAATATTCCTGAATCAATAGCCCCAACTTTAACGCTGCTGTCAATATCTTTGTTATACATATACAAATGAAAATAACGGTAATACTTTACATCAGTTTTATTTATTTAGCGATAGGAATAAGCAGCTGCTCCGTGAGTAATAATCCTATGCGGCATGAACTTAAATTACTGCAAAAAGGAATTCTTAAAGACGATTCGAGTTTTGTATATCATCTGCCTTATGAAGAAAATAAAACGCATTTATTGGTGCAGGGTTATTTCAGCATGTACACACATAAACACCGGGCAGCACTCGATTTTAAAATGAAAAAAGGAACAAAGGTTTGTGCTGTAAGAGATGGAATAGTTGTACGATTAAAAAAAGATGGAAATCGTGGTGGTTCAAATGTAAAATATCGGCCAGATGGTAACTACATTGTAATTCAGCATGAAGACAGCACCAGATCTGGCTACTGGCATTTAACACACGATTCAGTTTTTGTAAAAGTTGGTGATGTTGTTAAACAAGGAGATGTGATTGGACTTAGCGGAAGAACGGGTTACACTTATTTTCCGCATTTGCATTTCATTGCGTGGAGGTATGATAAAAATGAAAAGTGGACACAAGTTGGTACACGATTTCAAACTCAAAAGGGAATCCGTTATCTTCGGCCTATGAGATTTTACAAAAACAAAATAGGAAATAATTGAACCTCTCCGAAATCTATCAACAGTTTTTTTTAGATATTCAGCATACAACCTGGTACGAATACCTTGCCGTTTTTTCAGGCATAGCAAGCGTTTGGTATAGCCGTGCAGAAAATGTGCTGGTTTATCCTGTGGGATTAATTAGTACCGTTATTTATATTTTTTTAAGTTTTCAAGGTCATTTATTGGGCGAAGCAACGGTGAATTTATATTATACCATTATGAGTATTGCAGGCTGGTATATGTGGACCAGGAAAGACCTGAAAAAAGAAATTGCATTACACATTAAATCTTCCACTAAAAAAGAATGGATTCTGCAACTTAGCTTTTTCTTAGTTTGTTATATCTGTTTTTTTTCGGCGCTTACGTATTTTAAAAATGCCTTTTCTGATGGTATAATTCCATGGGCTGATGCCTTTGCATCTGCAACCGCTTTTACCGGCATGTGGCTTATGACGAAGAAGAAAGTTGAAAGCTGGTACTGGTGGATTGCCACAAACATTGCATCTATTCCGCTATATTTTGTAAAACATTATGTATTTACAAGTGTGTATTATTTTGTGTTATTAATTATGGCTGTATGGGGATTAATTGAGTGGAGAAAAAAAGCCCGTCTGCCGAACGGGCGGGCTGAACAACAATATGAGTTACTGTAGTGCATTAAACAATATGAAACCGGGCGACCAATTGCTTCATAAAATATATCATGATACGCAATATGGTTTTCCTATTGAGGATGATAATGAATTATTCTGCCGACTTGTGCTGGAAATTAACCAGGCCGGTCTTAGCTGGACAACAATTTTAAACAAACAGGAAAACTTCCGCAAAGCGTATCATAATTTTAACATAAAAAAAGTAGCGGCTTATAAAGAAAAAGATTTTGAAAGGCTGATGAACGATGCTGGCATAATACGCAACCGTTTAAAAATAAACGCAGCCATCGAAAATGCAAAAACCATTCTTGCGCTGCAAAAAGAATTTGTTTCATTTAAAAACTGGTTGGCGCATCATCATCCAAAATCAAGAGAAGAATGGACAAAGCTCTTTAAAACAACTTTTCGTTTTACCGGTGGTGAAATTGTAAATGAGTTTGTAATGAGTACCGGCTATTTACCTGGCGCACATGATGAAAATTGCGCTATTTATAAAAAAATTTTAAAAGCAAAACCAATGTGGAATGCGAAATAAAAAACAATGGCTTATTTTAAAAGCTGTAATAATTGTGGTTTTTACAGTTGTAATTCTGGCTGTGCCTACAGAAGATAGCTTTAGAAAATGGTTGCGCTTCGCCATGCTTACCTATTTTGTTATTAGTTTTATTATTGACATAACCAGGTATAAAAGAGATAATGGTTAACAAAATTGTAATCATAGGACCAGAGTCAACCGGCAAAAGCAGTTTATGCGAACAGCTTGCTGCACACTACAATACCATTTGGATTAAAGAATATGCACGTGAATACCTACTGAAAAACGGCCATGATTATACTTACGAAAACCTGCTGGATATTGCAAAAGGGCAAGTAGCTTTAGAAGAGTTGACCGTTGACCGTTGGTTGTTGACCGAACAACGAGCAACCAACAACGAACAACCAATTTTTATAGACACCGATATGTACGTTATGAAAGTGTGGTGTGAATTTGTTTTTGAAAAATGCCATCACTGGATATTAAATCGCATTGTTGAAAGAAAGTATGACTTGTATCTTTTTTGCAACATCGATATTCCGTGGGTAAAAGATGAACTAAGAGAATATCCTGATTTGGAAAACAGGCAAAAATTATATCATCATTATAAAGATATTCTTGTTAATCAAAATGTTACGTGGGTAGATATAAGCGGGAGTTATGAAGAACGCTTACAGAAGGCTATTGAAGCTGTTAATCTACTTTTCCAAAAAATGGTATCCTATTCTCCGAGGTAGTTCTGCCCCTTCGGGGGAGTTAGTTGGGGCCGATTATCTCCTGCACATCCGGATCACCAGCCAGATTACCCATTTGCCGCATTATGTTATTTTTTCTGCTAACAACATAGCCGCTCCATGGCTGCTGTGCAAAGCGTTTTGGGCTTGGTAAAAAGGCTGCAATCTGCGCAGCTTCAGCCATGGATAAGTCTTTGGCATTTTTATTAAAATATTTTTTTGCAGCCGCCTGCACACCAAAAATGCCACGCCCCATTTCTGCTACATTTAAGTAACGTGCTAATATTATCCGCTTGGTCCAAAAGGTTTCAATGGAGAAGGTAAAAAACACTTCCAGTCCTTTTCTTAAAAATCCACCTCCCTGAAAAAGAAAAATATTCTTTGCAGTTTGCTGGCTGATAGTACTTGCGCCCCTTACTTTGGCCGGATGCCTTTTATTGTATTTCATCGCAACCTTTATGGCCTTAATATCAAAACCATCGTGATCAGGAAACTGCTGGTCTTCACTTGATATAACAGCAAGTTTTATGTATGGGCTCATATTATCGTAGCTAACATAATCTCTGCTTAAGCCATTGCCTTGTAGCAGGCTGCCAACCTGCGTTAATGTAATTGGTGGGTTAAAAACAATACCTAGTAATAAATATAATGCGAAAGAAATGTAGGCAATAAAAAAAATCTCTTTTAAAACAACAGCGGCTTTGTTTACAAAATCAATTTTGCGAAGCCAGAAATAATAAGCTAATCCAACAACAAGTGCAACAGCTAAAAAAACCAGCATTTTAGTTTTCAAATTTTCAATAGGAAAATCAGCAACCGAAAATTTCTGGAAAATGAAAACAAGAAACCAACAGATATGAATTATAAAAATCCAGAAAAATATTTTTTTTAAAATGGCCCAGGTTTTTTTCATGTTTGTTGGTTGCAGTTTTTATAAAGGGAAGTCAAGTTTTGAAAACTTGATTTCTCTAAGCTATTATTTCTTTTCGTTGCTCATGTTCATGTAAACCAGTTTGTATTTTTTCCCGATTACAAGTCCGCCACCATTCTTGTTTCCTTTAGCCATAAAATAACCAAGTGTTCCAAGCCCAACGGAAGCCAACAATAAAGGCGCACTAAATTTTTCTTTATCAACAAGATAAACAACACCACTTGCTAAAGTTAGTAATGCGCCACCACCTAAAAGTGCGGCGCCACTTCCTTTTGTATTAAAGTTTGTTTTTTCTTTTTGCCCAATTGCCTTAATCTGGTTGTAATGATATTTGTAATGATAGCTGCCAACCGTGTCTATAATATAAGTGCCGATAGTTGTGGGTAGATATTGCACAATAAATTGTTGCAGATAAAGCGTATCATTTT
>JBBQPX010000330.1:0-3999 GCA_038216775.1 Chitinophagales bacterium | reverse complement strand
TTATTACCGTGGCTTGTCGCTCTTTTTTAGGGAGTCCATCATCTGTATGCCTTTGTTAATAAGTATTTTAAGAGAATCAGGATCCATTTGCTTGAGTTTTTCAATACCGTTTTTAAGACTTTGATTTTTACTGCCCATATTACCTTTCATACTATTAAACATTTCGTTTCCTGGTTTCATCAGTGCTATCTTCCAGGTATTATCTTCTTTAACTAATTGAAAAGTTTGTGTAGATTTTTTTTGAGCTGCTGAATCAGCAGGATTAGTATCAATAATTTCAGCATCAACTGTGGCATGATCGCCATCAATTTTTTCATTAATAAAATTGAATTCAATGTATTTTGCTCTTTCCTTTAGTTCATCTGTCATTCCGGTTTTTAATTTTTCTATTCCTTCCGGATCTATTTTCGTCATAAATTTCTCTGCAGTTTCCAGCATTGCTACGTCCGATTTAGTGATAAACTTTTTCATGCCTTGTATATCTCCATTCTTCATGCTGTTAAACATATTGTCTAACACTTCGGTTGGGGGAGTGGCCGGTTGCTTGCACGAGATAAAGAAAGCCGCTATTAAAATGAGTACGCCAATTTTTTTCATGTTAGTTATGTTTTAAGTAATCAAATGTAATAAATAAAAAAGAGGCAGTTATAAACTACCTCTTTTGGAAAATATTCGGTACAAGAATGTTTAACTTCTCTTCTGTTCTTTCTGATCTTTTTGTTCTGTAATACGAACATCATCTTTATTATAGGCTTTAATAATCTGCTTAACCAATCTATGCCTAACCACATCTTCTTCATCAAGTTCTATTTGTGCAATACCTTCTATATTTTTTAAAATACGTGTTGCTTTAAACAAACCACTCGACTGGTTTTTAGGCAAATCGATCTGCGTAGGATCGCCGGTGATTATAGCTTTTGCATTTGGCCCAATCCTGGTTAAAAACATTTTTATCTGCAGGTCGTTTGTGTTTTGCGCTTCATCCAAAATAATAAACGCATTGTCTAAAGTACGGCCACGCATATAAGCAAGTGGTGCAATTTCTATAGTGCGGGTACTCATATAATAACCGAGTTTATCGGCTGGTATCATGTCATCCAATGCATCGTACAGCGGCCGTAAATATGGATCAATTTTTTCTTTTAAATCGCCCGGTAAAAAGCCAAGACTTTCGCCTGCCTCCACTGCAGGTCTGGTTAAAATAATTTTTTTAACAGTTTTATTTTTTAAGGCTCTTACTGCCAAAGCTACGGCAGTATAGGTTTTACCAGTACCAGCGGGGCCAATGGCAAATAATAAATCGTTTTTGTCACAAGCTTCAACCATTCGTTTTTGGTTAGCAGTTCGTGCCCTTACTGTTTTACCATTGGGGCCAAATACAAGCACGTCATTTGGATTACGATCCATAAAATTATCTACTACACGTTCATCATCGCCACCTAAAATCTGTTCAAAATAATTAGCACTCATGTGCCCGTTTCTTTCGAGGTACTTTAAAATAAGATCAATTTTTTCCCTGGCGCCTTCAATTTGTTCAGGGGCCCCGCTCAATTTTATTTGCGTGCCTCTGCTGAGAATTTTTAAAAGGGGAAATTTCTTTTTTAGAATGTCTAATTTACCGTTGTTTACGCCAAAAAATTCGATAGGGTTAACGGTTTCGAGATTGATGATACTTTCTGTCAATGGATTTTCAGTTTTGCCACTGTTTTTGTCGTACGTCTGTTATCAGGGTAAACATAGCAGCGGTTAGTTATCAATTAAGATACAATTGCAATTTCTAACTTGTCTCTTTTCCAAATATACCGATTAGCGTTTGATATATTGTGCGCTTACTTATCAACAGAATGTTAATATAAATTTTACATAACTGTTTTTTTGATGAAGATTTGATTGGTTTTTGAGAACAAAATATTTATGATTTTCTCCAACATGCAATATCCTCTTTTATTGTACAAAGGAGGGAGAGCATGCTGTAAGAGAAGCTTAATTAAAACTTATACCTTACATTCGTAGTGATAATTTTAAACATTTAAATCTGTAAAATTGGAAAAGCGGCTAGACTATATTTCCTGGGATGAATATTTTATGGGTGTGGCTTTATTATCGGCTAAGAGAAGCAAAGATCCCAACACGCAGGTGGGGGCCTGTATTGTTAATGCAAAAAATAAAATTGTGGGCGCTGGGTACAATGGTTTGCCCATTGGTTGCGATGATGATGAATTTCCCTGGGAGAAGCAAGGGGATTTTCTGCAAACCAAATATCCATATATCTGCCATGCCGAACTGAATGCAATCTTAAATAATATTGGTATGGATTTGAGCGGCTGTAAAATATACACGGCGTTGTTTCCCTGCAATGAATGTTCAAAAGCCATTATACAATCGGGTATTACCGAAGTAATTTATCTGTCCGATAAATATGAAGGCACGGATACAGCCAAAGCATCCAAACATATGCTGGATAAGGCTGGCGTAACGTACCGGAAAGTTGTTTCGAAGAACAGTACGCTGGTTATTTCTTTTGATGAAGGGGCAGTGTAGCAAATTCCGTGGCATAATACTATTCTTTTTCTTTCCCTTTCTCTTCGTCTGCATCTAATTCCGGAGTTGCTGAAACCCTAGATAGAAAGTGCATGGTTCCTTTCTTTTTCCAAACCCTTGTTGCAAAAATAATTCCTATAATAAGCCCTGCTGTTGTAATTGCGATTACACCAAACAATCCTCCACCGCCGGGATAGGACAGATAAATGAGAAAGCCAATGACAGTGCCAAGCATAAGCGGAGAAGCTACAATTTGCAACCAACCCATTATTTCGGTAAAGCGTTCGAAAAAATTTCTTTTGTTATTTTGTTGCATGGCTTAGTGTGCTATTTATTGAGCCAAGATGTTAAAATATCAACTTGGAACAAATCCAGATTATCCAGTCGGCTCATCGTAAATTTCTTATTCCCATTCTCCGGATCGGTAACTGATTCCAGTTTTAATCCTGCATAAGTCAGGTAGGTATTGTAATCGAGTTCTTTGGTTGTATATACATACTCAAATTCGGCCGCCAGTGATATGCCTGCTATATTTTCGCATGCATCCTGAAACTCGGCATCGGTAAAACCACGCTGCAGTTTTTTGTAATAATAATTGTAGAGGAACTGCATCACATCATCCAGCGATTTTTTGTTTTGCGTTGCATGACGGATACCTAAATCAAGAATTAAACCAGCCAGCGGACCTTTATCATAATAGGAAATAGATTTTTTGGGATCCTTGCCCTGCGTTCCAAAAGGGCCATCGCCCCATGTTTGGTAACTGGCCTGTATCAATGACTGGTGCAGGCGCCCGGGATTATTTTCAACAGCGTTGATATTTTTTTCAAAATTGCCGAAGAGCGTTTGTTCGCTGATAAGACCGGCACGCTTTGCAATAAGATACTCGTAGTAAACGGAAAGACCTTCACTTACCCATAACAGATTTGTTCTGTTTGCTTTATCATAATCAAAAGGTCCAAGTTCAAACGGTCTGATGCGTTTTACGTTGTAATGATGAAAATATTCATGTGCCAGAAAAACCATTGTTGTATTGATGCCCGCCGGTGTATTTAATCCTTTGCCATCGAAACTTACTGTTGTGTTATTCAGATGTTCTATACCACCACGGCCAGGGCCTATGCCGATAAATGTGTAATGTTTATAAGGGATATCGCCAATAATATCAACGGCAGCTTCCACTACCTTCTGCAGATTTTGCATAAATTTTACCCTATCAAAATCGGCCATCTTGTAACCAATAAAGCGGTGTTCAATTCCTTTAATTTTAAAGGAAGGCAATTCTTCCAGGTTACCCATAAGCAGTGGGCAATCGTATAATATATCAAAATCCGGCGCCGTAAACTCATTCGTTTTGCCTGCAACTGGTTCAAGACCGGTTGCTATATTTTTCCATGCTGCAGGCAAATTTATTTTAAGCGAAACCGGGTTGTTAAGGTAGCCATCTGCATAAAGAAA
>JBBQPX010000329.1:0-4004 GCA_038216775.1 Chitinophagales bacterium | reverse complement strand
AATTCGGTTGCGTTTGTATCAACCATTAGTTTAATGGCCGCCATAGTTCTATCCAGCAAATCTATGGCTGCATCTGGCAATCTCCTGTCTTTAACATATCTTTTTGACAGGCGCACACACTCAATTACCGCATCTTTATCTATTGTTAATTTATGATGATCTTCAAATTTAGAAGTAAGGCATTGCAGCATTTTTATGGCTGATTCTGTATCTGGTTCTAAAACTGATAACACCTCAAAACGACGTGTAAAAGCCTGATCTGGCTCAATATTTTTACGATATTCATCATTGGTTGTAGCGCCAATAACGGTTATTTCTCCACGTGCTAACTCTGGTTTTAAAAGATTGGCAGCACCGCCGCCCATAGAGCCTTTACTATCTAAAAGAATATGTATTTCATCAATAAAAATTATGGCTTTTGAAAATTGCTTTACCTCTTTTATTATATTTTTCAGCCTGTCTTCAATTTCGCCTTTGTAAGCAGCACCTGCTATTAAAGCACCCAAATCCAGCTCAAATAAAAGTGAATCCTGCAGTTGTGCAGGCACTTTTTTATTAACAATATCCATGGCCAAACCATCTATCAAGGCGGTTTTACCTACACCTGCTTCGCCGGTAATGATAACATTTGGTTTTGTTCTGCGGCAAAGTATTTCCATCATCATCCGTGTTTCTTTATCACGGCCAATAATAGGATCAGTTTTATTTTCTCTGGCAAGTGCAGTACGTTCTACGCAGTATTTATACAACGCACCGGCAGCGGCAGGCTTACCGTCTGCTTCGGGTGGTGCAACAGCCTGTTGCAGGCCATCTTCCTTAAAATAAAGTTCAAGTATTTCTTTTTCCTTTACAGGGAAGGTTTTTAATTGCTCGTTTGTAAAACCAACACCCGGTTTTGATAGTGCACAAAGTACACAAATGGGCGAAATAAGATCAAGCCCCATTTTTATGCGAACGTTATCCGCTTCATCAAATACCTGTTTAACGCCATCGTCGCTTGTAATTTTATCTTTTACCTGCGCCACCTTCGGGTAATCTTCCATTCTTACTTCTGCCCATTCCATAATGTAACCCGCATCTTTACCGATAGCTTCAATAAAACTTTTAAGCCCAACTTCTTTATGCATCATCGCCCTTAGCAGGTGAGCCGGATAAAAAAATTCATTATGATACTCTTTAGCAAGCGATTGCGATATTTCAATAGCCGTTTTAACCGATTCATTAAGCGTAAGTGTGGGCATACAAAATTTTAGTTAGCAGTTAAGCGTAATCACTTACAATTTAGTAAGAAAAATACGTAAAAGCAAAGAAAAGTGGAAAACATATTAATTTTTATTTCAGCGGAGAAAACACTAAACCAAAACATTATACTTTATCAACGACTAGATTTTAATAAATGCTTTCGATTTTTTTACAAGGCTTACCTATGTATAGTTAAAAGCATTTTGAAGTTACTGAACGCAGCGCTCTGTAAAAAATGTTGGGCAATCATAACTGAGTATTCCTTTTATATGCTGATAAATAAAGATGGCATTATGTGCTTTATTAGCAAAACTGATTGTATTTTGTGTAAGCCATAATTATATGTTTCTGGTATGAGCATCAACTACTATAAAATTCCGCTTCAAATTTCAGCGTTGCTGGAAGGCAATGATTTGCCAAATTGCGACTTAAAAGAATCGCTTACCCATACATTGGAACTTATTATTATGACAAGGTTTGGCGAACATCGGCATGATCCTACTTTTGGATGCGAAATTTGGGATCTGGATTTTGAATTGATAGTGAGCGAAGATAAATGGGAGGAGAAATTAAGGCAATCTCTACTTAAATCAATCACATCTCATGAGCATCGGTTATCAAATATTGAATTAAAAGTTGAAATTACTGAAATTCAGAAAAGCCATTTGTTAAAGGAGTTTGCCGAAATAAAAAAGCGTGTTGATATAAAACTAACTGGCGTTATACATAAAACAGGGGAGTCGTTTACATTTAGTAACAGCTTGTTTTTAAGCCCTTTATCGGTGTATTAATTAAATTAATTTGAGTATGTTTTCAGGTGCTACCAATACTAAGGAGTTTATAAGGAACAGAATGCTGAAGCATGCACTTAATTATTGGAATATTAAAGACACCGGTGATCTTGATCCTGTTGTAAAATTAATTCTGGAAGCTTTATCAACAGAATTGTATAACCTCGGCAACGAAATTAAAGATTCGGAAGTAAGGCTTTTGGAAAAAATTGCCAACCTGCTGGCACCCGAGTTTTTAACTTGCCCCAACCCGGCACATGCCATACTACATGCCAAACCTATTGAGCCTGAAGAGTGGATATTAGATACAGATCACTTTTATGCCCAAAAGAAAGTATCGAGCAAGCAGGACGATACCCTGGATAAAAATATTGACGTTTTTTTTACACCCGCCGGTAAGGTTAAACTTTTTAATGCGGCGGTGTGTTGCATGGCCACGGGTAACCATTTATTTACTTTTGATGATAATTATAATAAACAATTTACTGCTCAAACACAGCAAGGCAGACAGGTTGAAAATAATGTTGCCTGGTTAGGTTTGCGGGTTGATGAAAAAATTGACAATATCAACAATTTGTTTTTTTACTTTGATTGGAAGAATTCAGAGCACGCAGCATCTAACCTTAATTATCAGCTTTTACCACTAAGTAAATGGTATGTAAATGCTGATGAAATTGCCATTACAGAATGAGTTCATTTTCAAAAAAAGACGCAGGAAGGTAATCTGCAGCGAGATTTATCTTTTGATTACGATTTACTATCGCTGATTGAAAAAGATATTAATAGCTATTACGAGCAAAAGTTTATAACCATTATTGATGAAAAGCATAATAAGGTTAATAGTTTGAAAATGAACTATCCACAATCATTTACTACTTTTTTTGCCGAAGCTGATTTACAGAAACTTACCGATAAACTGCTTTGGATTAAAATTGTTTTTCCTGCTGCTTTAAAGCAAGAAGCGCTGGACGAATTGTATGTTTACACCAATACTTTTCCGGTGATGAACAGGCAATTGAACGATTTACGCTACCGGTTAAAAAGTGGCAGTAATATCATTCCCCTAAAAACATCGGGAATGGAGCAGTTTCTGGCAGTAAAATCGCTTACAGATGATAAGCACCAATACAGCCTTACGCCTTTTAGAAAAATGGAAGAGGAGGAAACCGGCACTTACACATTAAGAAACGGCGGCGTAGAAAGGTTCGACGGAAGAAATGCGAAGGAATTTATCAGTTACATACTTGAATTACTGCGGAGTGAATCTGCTGCTTTTTTAGCTTATGGCAACGATTTTATAGCATCAACGCTAAGGGAAATGGACCAACGCATAGCGCTGATGGAGCAAAAGACAAAGGCTGTGGCAAATAACTCTTCGGAAATGCCACATTATATTATTGTAAAGCCATACGAAGGTAACGATATGATGTATGCCGAATACTGGATAACCGTAGCTGAAACTGCAAACATGCTGCGTTCTGGCACCAAGCTGCAGGAGCATAACAGTATGAAAATAAAGTCTGATTCACTTTTTTTTGTAACCACATCGGCAGGAGGGAAGAACCGGCTTAAACCCGAAGAACGTGTAAGCGCATTCCGGTATGGACTTATGACCCGCAACAGAATTGTTACCCGGGAAGATATACGGAATTTGTGTTTGTATGAATTGGGCAACCGGATTAGCAAAGTAACCGTTGAGCGTGGCTTTGAGATGTCGCCACACCCAAAACAAGGTTTTTTAAGAACAATAGATATTGCAATTACAGCTTCGCCGTCAGAAAAATTGAATGATGAAGGCTGGCAGGTGCTCTTTGACCATTTGAAATCGAAGTTAAAAAGCCGCTCAGGTATGAGCAATCATTACAGAATTTTTTTAAGTAATAAGGGTTAGTGAAAACATTATGAAACAACGTCCGAGTTTATCAAATATGATGGCCGATGATTTTGGTTACGACTTTAAAGCAGAAGTTG
>JBBQPX010000328.1:0-4016 GCA_038216775.1 Chitinophagales bacterium | reverse complement strand
AATAGCCACAATACAATCTGCACTTTGGGGAACTGCCGTTTCACTATAAGTTTTGTAAAATAGTTTGAAGTAGCCAAAAATTAAAAGGGCTGCCAACAAAAGCAGCCCCCATTTTTTTTTATTCATTTAGTATATCTTTTTTTCCTGTTCCTGTTTGTCTTTTTCAATAATGTTATTTACTGAATCAATCATGTTAAAGAAAAATTCGAGGCTGTTACTATGTTTGCCGGTAATGTTCATTGTCGCAGTGCTTTGTATGATTCCATCTTTTACACTGCTTTCCATTTTTACATCGCCAAGGTTTTGGAGCATATAGTCGCTTATTTTCTTATTTACATCGGTGGTAAACTGTGTTTGCAATTTTTCAATAAGTTTTTTTGTATTTAGCTGAAATGAGTAATTATTGTCAAGAATGGATTTTTTTGTTGCTGCGTCGGTGGCAAAAGCAACATTGGTTTTAGCCATATTAATTACGTCTAACGATGTGGTAACAAAAGCTTTGTTATCCTTTACCATAAAGTATAAATTCGCAATCGGGTATTTGCCACTATCGAATGTGTACACGTAGTATCCTTCTTTTTCTTTGTAATCAAAATGCTCTTTCTCTGCATATTTCAAAGGCAGGTGAGCAAGCTTTTCCATAAAAGCATCTTTCTTTGTTTGAAACACAAATGTAAAATCAGGTGATAATTCTTTTCTTGTTTTTTTAACTTCCTTACGGTTGTACTCTGCATCATAATCATAATCTGTATAATCAACAATTTGCGGTTTTAAATCGTGCATAACAAACATGTAGTTGCCGGGAAATAATTCTGCAATTGCTTTCTCATCAACAATTATTTGTATTAAATCAATGTAAATATCAATTATGTCTGAATAGTCGTTTCCAAAATAACCAGAGTTAGATAGATATTTTTTCATAAAACTGTAGTAATAATTGGCCATTGCTTCGGTATTAATACTCATGGAAAAATAACCAATGTTGCCAGGGTTTACATAGTTTACCAGTTCTGTACTTTGCTTACTGTTCATTACATCCAAAGCAAGTTTTGCGTCTTCAGCATTTGGTGAGAATGATTTTTGTTCCATCCGCAATTTGTCTTTATCAAAGAAAATATTTACAGAAGATTTAAAGCCATCTGCAGGTTCAGCAACTGACCTGGAAATATTTCCCATGATGCCATAGTAACCACGTTTGAAATAGTTTTGATATTGGCTGATAACATTCTCGGTACTTAAAAACGCACTAATGTGGGCAGATGGATCAATTATTTTATTATAAGCAGCATCATTTTCTATTGATTTAATATTGCCAGAAAAGGTTTTTGTCATGATATTTTCAGCAACGATTTGCTGCTGTTTTTTTGCAATCATTTCCTGCTGTTGTTGCCATAACTCATATTTAAAATCGTTAATGCTATCCTTTATTCTTTGTTTCTCTGCTTCTAATTCCTGTTTTGCTAAATCTTCTTCAGTTAATGGTAAGGTATCCATTTTTTCCTCTATTATATCTTCCGAATAAGCAACTGCTGTGTCAGCAGCTACTGCCGCACTATAGGTAGTGTCAGTTGTGTAAGGATATTGGTCGTAATAATTTTTTCTGGTTTGATAATCGCTGCTTACAATTATGGCCATACTCTTGTTCCAGCCTATATACATGCTGTTTGAAACAGCTATCATGCTAAATCCGTTTTTATTTTCAATTTTTGATGTGTACTTGTAATTTGCCTTTATCATTTTTATAAACTGTGCTTCGTTTTTTAGCTGCAGCAGCGTTATAAAATTGTCGCAGGTATCTTGCTTAAAAACGTATTGATACATGTCTGATTCAAAATTGATTCCTGTATTTTGAAGTGAAGATTTTTTATCTAACTGCAGCGATTTTAAAAAGCCGTCTTTAACAAAACTGTAGCTGTCGAATTTTTTAATTGGCACATTCTTCATAAAATTTTCACCGGCGTATCTTATAATCATACTTGCAGATGATGGCACCAGTTTAAGATTGTTTTGTGCTGTGGCACAGAAGCAGCTTAGGATAAAAATTGAAAGGATTGTAATATATTTTTTCATATCAGTTAGTCAGGTTTATTTTATTTTCTATTGATTTTTTTTCTGTTGCTAAGTCCAGTGCATTCAGTTTTAGCATAGTTGCTTTTTTACTAGGTGCAATTTTTGTGTCTTTATTAGATGCAGTTGTTACCTGCGATTCAAATTTAAAAATGGCAGTGTAATTTGCTGTAGCAAAAACTTCCTTATCAGCATTACTCAATTTTTTATATTCATTTTTAAAAGAAAAAAGATTAAGACGGTTAAAAGATTTGCTGCCAGGCGTATAATTGTAAATTTTCTCTGGCACTTTTCCTTTCCCATCTTCTTTTGCATAAACGTTTTTTACAACATCGTTCATCTTATTTATCTGGGTAAAGTTGCAATTAAAAGTTGCAATGTAATTATCAAAATCGATTGTTGTTTTTACATTACTGATACCCGCTGTTATTGTTGCAGTTTTTTCTATGTCCGCAATTTTATCTTTTATTTCTTCTTTAGATGGAATATTATGGCCATTAACCGTTTTCATTTTTATAAGCGAATTAATCTTTGTTTTGCTTTTGCTCAAGTTTAAAACCAACTGAAAATTACCGGAGCCATCGGTATTTAAAAAAACGGTTTCAACAATTTCAAAACAGCTTTGGAAAAAGATAAGGCAGGCAAATAAAAGTAAATAGACTCTTGTATTCATAGTGTAAAATTCAGCAAATTTAAATATTAACCTTATAGCATGTATAGTTTGTCTGGCTTATTTAGCTTTCCAATGTCATATAATCAATATTGCCGTTTTCGTCTGTAAAAATTACAACCAGGTAATTGGTAAGTTCCTGACCGATAGAATAATCAAATATGGCAAATTGATCTTCTCCTTCGGGATAAACGCCCACTCTTACGAGCTGTAGTTTTTTTAAAAGAAGCCTGGGTTTTTCATCCGTTTTTGCGTTACCACCAATAAGTACGTTAATGTCGCCAGGATTTAATTCTTCCAGATGGTGTTTAATGTAAGCGGCAACCGTTTCTCCATCTTCATCATTAAAATCAACTTCAATGCGTTTTCTGTTATTGATGTCGTGTATTCTGATATTATCAATAAAGCGCCCTGCCAGTTCTAATTTTTCCGGGGCAATAGTTTCGCCGCCAAAATTTAAATCAACCTGCACTTGTGTGCTGTTAAAGTTTATATTGGTATCGTAGTATTGTTCTAAGGCATCAGAATCCAGATTTCCAAAATGGGGTAGTTTTATATTTGCCATAGCAGATGTTTTTTTATTGAAGTTGAAGTCAAAAATAGGTCTAATTCAGAAAAGTGATTTCAAAATTAGTGGAGAATTACAGTTTGCAAAAGCCTCTGTAATGAAAAAAGGTTCGTGTCTTTGGACACGAACCTTTACAGAATGTTTATTTAACCTGCGTAAATGCAAGTAGGAAATATCATTAATTTGATGAATTATTATACTCAACTTTTATAATCTCACTATAAGCTACTTTTCCATAATCATCAAACTGCTTTAAACGGTAATATGTAACCTGGCCAACCTTGGTAGTTTTTGCTTCTTCTTTAAAAGCATATCTTTTGCCAGAACCTGCCGTTTTGAAACCGTCCAATACAACTGCAACAGTTTTAAAATTTTTCATATCAGTTGATTTTTCAACTTCGAAATGATTATTATTGAACTCAGAAGCTGTTTTCCAGTTTACTATAACTAATTTATTTGTGGCGGTTGCAACTAAAGATTCGTAAACAACAGAAGTTGGCTGCGATATAATATTATTGTTGCTGGTAGATGCGTTTTTTCCTGCTTCAAGATTTAATGCATTTGTAGTTACAACAGTAAATAGAGTTACGAAAAATAGTAAAGCTGCTTTTGAAGTCATTGATTTTGAAGAATTTGTGGTCATTTTACTTTGGTTTAGAGGTGTTTTTTTCGAAAACCGCAGAACTTCTTGATGGTAATTTTACGGTGATT
>JBBQPX010000327.1:0-4026 GCA_038216775.1 Chitinophagales bacterium | reverse complement strand
ATAACAACTTAAGCTTATAATAATAGCAGCTAGTAACTAAACAGGCAACCAATTTAAAGTGATTAATTATAGTGCGATGTTACCGGATAATATTTTATTTAGACTTAAACAATTTAATGGTGTAATCAAGTAATTTTTTGTTTCCGGGCTCTCCGTGACCGGGCACAATAATTTTAACCCGTGGATATTCTTTTTTTACTTTTGCAACCGTAGCTGACCAGTCAGCAACAGTAGCATCTCCTAAGTAACCTTTTCCCGCATTTAATTCCTTTATTAAACATCCACCAAACATAATATTATCACTGGCAAAATACCCAACTACATTGTCTTTTGTATGGCCTTCTCCAAAATATTTCACAATTACAGGTTGTTTGCCAACCTTTAAAATAATTGAATCCCTGAAGCTATTTTTGGGTACAACAGCCTTGTTTTCTTTTGCAAGTTCAATTGTTTTAAAATATGCATAGGAGGCAATTTTATTGTCATCAAATGCCTTTAAACCACCTAAACAATCATCGTGAAAATGGGTAGGGATAACAGCGTTTATTTTGCAATGAAGCGTATCCTGTATCCAGTTAATTAACTCTTCGGAACTTTTGTTGTTGGTTGGAGTATCAAAAATTATAGCTTCATTACTATTGCTAACAATCAGGCCATTACAAGGAACATTTCCAAAATCGTTGGTTTGTTTATATGAAGTATGCTCAAAAGAATTTTCGGCAATCTGGGTTATAATTAAATCATTGGAATTATAAACCACTTTTGATTTGAAACCATGGAGTTTTTGCGCATTACTGCTTAAGGCGCTAATTATAATTGTAATTACTAACAAAGAATTCTTAAATCCCTTCATCATGTGTTGCTTTTATAGATTTTTTGCTAATGGAAGTGGTTTGTGGTGTAGAAATTATTAAAATTGCAGACCCATTTCCAAAGCGAAATTAAAGTAAAGATTTATGGGGACGCAAAAAAATCAGTTAAAATCCCTACTTTTATTTTAATCTAAGTTTGTGGAAAAACATCATCCTAAAAAAATGCAGCTTGGCTAAAACTTTTCTATTTTACCACATCAAATCTTACTTCATATAGTGTAGTATCGGGCAATCAAGGCAATATCAAGAAAATTGTGCACTATTTGGTTGTCAAAATTTTTATTGCATCTGCTGCATTTTCAACTTCAATAATCAATTGCTTATAATCTTCATCTTTAAGGTCTACAATAATGCAGTTTGCAATATTGGAGACATCCCAAAAAATCTTATTGCCATCTTTGTAAAATGTACCCGCAGTAATAATTGAGGGAATAGAAGTGCCTGGAGCCCGCCAACCGTGCCAGCCCTTAATACTTTCCATATTCTGATGAGCATTGATAATATTATCTGCGGGAATTGTTAACTGACTTTTAAAAGCCCAGAGTTTGTGCATTCCATTCACTTTAAAAATAAAATTGTCTTGTTCTTTGACGATTGTAATCATTTTTATATTTTCTTTTAAAAATAGTAAATGTTTGCAAGCAAGCTTAGGAAATTTACTTTGGCCATTTGAAAATAACAGGCAGAGCGGTTAATATGATGTTGTAAAAAAGAAATGAATTTGTTAGGCTTTTTATTTGATCAATATTAAAGCGCTTTACCTGGTCTGAATTTAGGTACTTTTTTTGCAGTTTGTTTAGTTGTTTCTTTTTCAGGTGCAGGTTTTGCGGCTGGTTTTTTTGCAACGCTTTGTTTTGTTGCTGTTTTTTTGGAAATGGCCATAGTGTTTTTTTTATAGTTAAGTGGAAATGATTTTAAAGAATTTTAATGCAATCGTAAATTCTAACTTGAACAAATGCATCCCCCAAATTGCACTACTAATATAATATTTATATTGATGAAATGAATGAGGATGCGGTTTTATTTTGCTCGTTCTTTGCTAGTTGATGGTAATTGCAAACGCAGTGGCAAAAGGATAATTCCGTTATACAGCTTAAGATTTATAAAGTAGGTACTAAATGGGGTAATATTACTTTACGGGAAGCTTAAGCACCACACGATAAGCATCAATCATTCCAGAGTTAAATCCTTCGGCGCTTCCCCACAGGTATAACTGAAAAATTCTGTACAACTGTTTGCTCCATTGCTCTTCAATGGTCTTGCGGTTTTCATCCAGTTTCTGCGCCCATGCTTTAGTAGTAAGATAATAGTTATGGCGATCGTCCCAAACGCCTGTAAGTTGAAAGGGACTTTTAGCAACTTCAGTAAGGTATTCGTGCAAACAAAGCAGTGAGGCATTGCCTTCAAAAACATAACGACCCATAAAGGAACCATGCGCATTTTTTACGCGGTCGGCACTGGCATCCAGATATAGATAGCCTCCAGGCTTCAGCAGCTTTTCGTAATGTTTTAAAGAAGATGCATAGTTGGGTAAATGCTCGGTAACGCCGCAGTTAACAATAGCATCATATTTTTCAGCAGGATTATGTTCCATAAAATGTTCCAGTAAAACATTACAGGGCAGTTTTTGGTCATCGATCAGTTTTTGTACAAACTCCTGCGAACGTTGCGAAATAGTAAGCGACGTTACCCGTATTCCTTTTCTTCCCGCATGTTCAACCATGGCTCCCCAACCGCTGCCTATATCAAGTATATGATGACCGGGTTTAGCCTGTACAGATTCAAGTGCAAAATCAAGTTTGCGTGTCTCCGCATCTTCCAGCGATTCGTTATCATTTTTAAAAACTGCCTGCGAATAAGCCCTGTGCCTTGTATCCAAAAAAAGCAGAAAGAATTCAGCATCCGTATCATAGTGGCTGGCAATCCATTTTTTATCGCTTTTAACCTGACCAAAAAGTAATGGCCTGATGAAGCGCCACAAAAAACGCATGCCTCTGTTATCGTTAAAAAGTTCACGCAGGGCAAGTACATGCATAATATCGCCTTCAAGGTCAATATGGCCCGCCAGGTAAGCGTCAACAATACTGTTTTGGTCTAACGTGCTTAGCGCTGCTACAGCCTGCTCATTATTTAAAATAATGCTGAAAGCAGGTTCGTTACCACCGAAAATATGTGCAGGCCCATCTTTTGTTTGCAGTGTAAATGGAATATTGCCCGTAACAGCAGAAACAGACTGGTATTGCTTTTGAACCAATTGGACTAAACGTGTAAATTTTTTTGAAGTTACAAACGGGTTAAGTATTGCTGTTGTTTTTACAACCAATGTATTATCCGGCAAAGATGCATTCATAAATTAAGATGTTATTTTGATGCACTCGTAATTCAGGATTAAATATATAAAAAATTTAAATTAAAAACGCATGCGGCGACAGTTTAACAACTACGGAGGGTAAACGGTGGAAGCTACGCACACCAACTTAGGAGGAGAGTTTTTGGTGAGAGTGGAGTGTTATCCTTTTTGAGTGTTTTATGGGCACTGTGCTGCTTGTTAGTGATTGATAACGCTGCTTTGCGGCGGGCACAAACACTAACAAGCGATCAGTAGGCATGAGATAAGAATACCAACAGCCGCAAGAAATGGACCGTGTGCACAAGAACCAAAGGGGAGGAGCCACTATTGAATAAATTAGCAAAGTTGGCTTAATAGAGTAGTTGTGTTATTGGAATTATCTGTTGGAAATTAATAATTTATTTACTCTTCGGTATTCTTCATTTTCATCAATATCCAATAGGCACCTTTTACAACAATATTTTTGTTTGCAAAGTCTGTTGCAGATGCAATTTCAGTAAACCCATTTTCTGAATTACCAATACTTACTTCTGTCATTTCATATTGCTTGTTTCCTTTATCTATAAAAATATAATTCTTGCTTTCAAAACTTACAATGGCATCTGATGGTAACACGTTTGATTGCTGACTGTGTAATTCTATTTCTGCGTTCATGTACATTCCCGGCAACAATGTTTTATCATAATTTAAAAAATGGCAATGAATTTCAGTGCTGCGTTTTTCTGAAAAGTCTTTACCCAATAAAATGATCTTGCATGGATATTTTTTACTAGGGTTTGTGTTGGTGTATGCAGTTAGCAATTG
>JBBQPX010000326.1:0-4043 GCA_038216775.1 Chitinophagales bacterium | reverse complement strand
ATATTTTCATCTCTGTTAGAAGTGAGTGCAACGAAACCCGCTGACGCAACAAAACTTACTGTGCACATTGTTTACGATATTGTAAAGTTGAAGGAGCAACACCAAAGCCATCTGCAATCTCTAAATCTTTAATAGAAAGTAACGCTACTTTTATTAATGCCTGGTGATGAATACAATGTTCCAGATTGTACAGAACCTCTCTGTAATAATTTGATTCTATACAAACAGAACTGTCGTTAGTTTCACAAAAAATATTTACAACTTTATCTGATTTTTCCAGGTTAAGTTGTATTTCTTTAATTGCACCCACAGCCGCAGCTATATCATTTTCGTACAGCGTATTTCTTTTGCGGTCGTCATAATTTATTTCACCAGCAGGGTACCCTGCCAGCAGGCATTGATACAACTCAATAATATGCCTGCTATGCTCACCAATTGTAGCGTTGCTTAATGCGCTGCAAGGTGCTGAATAACTGTTATTACCAGAAAGTTGCAGCAACACATCTACTAAACTACTTAAAGACTCTATAGATTTATTAAAAACACTTATCAAAATTTCAATTTTAAAAGTTGAGGTATAGCCTTTCTGTTAAGTAGTATCAATATAAAACAGCAACAAAATGTAATTACTGCATAGATAAACAAAATAGGGTCGCCACCAAAATTAATACCCAATTTGGTAACATGGAAAAATATTGCACCAGCCATCAGTCCCAATCCGAGAATTGCGCCCGGCAAGGTAGTTCTTGGTATTACAATTAAAACACCGGCTATTAATTCCATAACGCCCGTTCCAATACGCCCCCAAGGTTCCATTCCTAAAATAGAAAACAGCCTGACAGATTCGGGCTGTGCTGTAAATTTAAAATACAATGTTTGTAACAGAATTAACGCTGCAAGTATTCTTAACACCCAGATAAAAATTACTTTTGCCATAATAACTATGTTTAAAATACAATTTTACAGCTAATATTTTACTTCTGAAGTCTTGTAGGCGACAATTAATACATAGCAACTGTAGAACTATTCATTTTTCTCATCTTTACTATTTACGTCAAACCCCTTCGCAAGGTTTAGCATTAATGTTAATTTAAGATGAAGTTTAATCTTTGCAGTTAACCAGATAAAAAGCGAACTACGCATGCTATACTTTTGAGCTATTAAAACAAAGAATATCAAATGGACACTTTTACTACTGGCTTTTGTAAATACAGTAAGTTTTACGACCGTTGCGCAAGATGCAACTAGTGTACGCAAAAAAACTTTTAAACTGGCTGGGTGTCAGATAAATATGGCATATCATGGCAGTTAACGCACAATAAATAACCAGGGATGGAGAAAATATGTGCTTATTATCTTTTATCCTCCTGCTAATGTCAGCATCAGCATTTGATTTATTTTGAAGAAGATTTTAGCAAAAGTTGAATTATTATTCTTTTTTAGGTAAGCAACTAAATGCAGCAAAATGAAATGAGTGGTAATAAAAATAACGTGCTATCCTTATGCCTTCTAAATTACTTGTACATATGTTTGTTAAAATTCATTAAAGATTAGTGATGATAAAATATCAATAATGATTTTTCGAAAATTTTCGGGTAAATTTATAATGTCATGAAATATGTTAAACATTTTATTGTTTCTACCTGCATAATTTTATGCGCATTTAATTTAAGTGCGCAAAATATTACCGGCACTTGGGAGGGCGATTTAGGCAGTGATCAGTTTTTACAACTAATAATTATCCAAAACGGCGACAAAATATGTGGTTATACCCGAGATCATATAAAAGTAAACAGAAACAGCTATTGCAAAGCATATTTTGAAGGAAATTATGATAAGAAAAAACAAAAGCTTTCCATAGCTGGAAAGTTTTTTATTGAGAACAGCGGGAGTCATACTTTAATGAAGTTAAACCTTTTGTATAAAAAGGTAAAAGGCGAAGAAATATTAGAAGACAAGCCCAGCCTGATTAGTGTTTTTTCGTCCATGATAAGCATTTTTGGAACTTTAAACAACGACCCCTTTGCAGAACAACCTGCCGTAGCCACAACTGAATTTGTATACCTAAAAAAAATATCGAACGAGCCACTGGAAATACTTGATTTGATGAAAGACTGTATAGACCACAAATCTATAGATACCATACTTGCTGCACCCCAACCTATGGATAGTTTACAACCAGATATTGTAGTAATTACGCCCGATATACCTAAAAAAAGTACCGAACCCGAAATTGTTGCAATACCCGAAAAAACTAAAGAAAAGGATATTGCGCCTGTACTTGCAGCTCCTCAAACGGACAGTATGTTTATCCCAAAGGAGGTAAAGAAAAGAAAAAATATTGAGCAGAGTCATTTGGAAATAAATGTAAAAACCATCAACCTTAAAGTGTATGATAATGCTATTGTAGATGGTGACACAGTAAGTATTTTATACAATGGGCGGTTACTATTCAGTCACCAGCGGCTTACCGAAAAAGGATTGGAAATAAATCTAGATCTGGACCCTGCGGCAACCCGGCACGAAATAACTTTATTTGCTGAAAACCTGGGTAGCATACCGCCTAACACAGCACTGGTTGTTATTACAGCAGGCAAAAAAAGATATGAATTATTTGCCAGTGCCAGCCTGGAAGAAAATGCTGTGTTGGTGTTTGATTACAAACCTGATAAATAAATTTTACAAACCCATTATTTTCGAAGCTACCTAATAGTGAAATAAAGCGTCTTTCTCCCTAATATCTTTTGTAACCAATTTTAAAAGCCTTTTCTTTAATAAAACAACAGCCTGCAGCAAAAGCTAAACCATGCAACTGGTTCCTGAAAAAGAAAATCTAAAAAGAGAAATTGGTGTACGCTCACTTACACTTGCCATCCTAAACATAACTGTAGGGTCCGGCATATTTGTAATACCTGCAATTATTGCAGCTAATTTAGGTGCTACAGCAATAATAGCCTACTTGGTTTGCGGAGCTGTTATTTTTTTAATAGCATTATGCTTTGCTGAAGTTGGCAGCAAAACAACTATAAGCGGCGGCGTATATACTTATATTGAAACTGCTTTTGGTCCTTTTGCAGGTTTTTTAGCTAATAATATTTTCTGGTTTGGTGGGTGTGTATTATCTGATGCCGCAATTGCAAATGCGCTTGCTGATACACTCAAATATTTTTTTCCTACATTAGGGATTGATATTTTTAGAACAATATTTCTGGTAGCAATTTTTGGTATGCTTGCCCTGCTTAATATACGCAGCGTAAAAAATGGAGTAAGGTTAATCGAGTTTGCAACGTTTGGCAAATTGCTTCCATTAATTATTTTAGTTATTGCCGGAGCAGGATTTGTATCGCCCGAAAGCCTTCGTTGGACTTCAATACCTTCCATAAGCAGCATCAGTGCATCATCATTACTTTTATTTTATGCATTTATTGGGCTTGAAAGCCCGTTAAGTAATGGCGGTGAAATAATAAACCCAAAACGTACAGTACCATTAGGTATTTTTTGGGGTGTAGGCGCTGTGTTGATTTTATACATTGCTATTCAATTAGTAACGCAAGGGGTTTTAGGAGATAGTTTGTCGTTGCATAAAGAGGCGCCGCTAGCTGCAGTTGCAGGAATTGTTTTTGGTAAAGCAGGAGCTATTTTAATAGTTGCAGCAACGTCGATTTCCATATTAGGTGCATTGGGCGGTGAAATACTTTCTATACCAAGGATATTGTTTGCAGGTGCAAGAGACGGGCTTTTACCAAAGCCTTTGGCCAGAGTTCATCCCCAATTTTTTACACCGCATATTGCTGTGGCATTTTACGCTGCGCTTGGATTATTATTTGCTATAACAGGAGGCTTTCAACAGTTGGCTACTATTGCCAGCGCAGCCGTTTTAATTATATACCTCGGTGTTGTTTTAGCAACTATAAAATTACGTAACACAACATCTGCAACTGCAGAAAAAACGTTTCGGGTATCTGGCGGACTCCTTGTGCCATTACTTGCCATTGCGGGCATTGTGTGGTTATTAACAGGTTTAACCAGCACCGAATTTGCAG